>JAQCIX010000178.1 GCA_027593365.1 Verrucomicrobiota bacterium | reverse complement strand
TGGTTTGCTGGCATCGTTTAACTGCGAAGCATGGTGGTTGTTTCCACTCTTATCATTCCACGAGGAGACCGAAACAGATGAGGTGGTATCGGTTATTCCATCGCCATCGATATCTGTGGCATCCAGCCAAAGGGAAGGTCCGTAAGAGGATGGATCTAAATTGAATGAAATCGAAGTTTCGGATGGTTCTCCATCGACATAAATGGAAACATCAGAAAGTTCTTGAGACCCAGCAGTGAAACAAACGGCGAGGTGATGCCAGTTCGAGTCATCGATCGAGCGCTCCGCCACCCAGGCAAGGTTTGGACCGACCTGTAGTCCAGGTTTTCCATCTTTGATAACTACGCTCCACCTTTTTCCCCTATCATCTCCTCCCCAATCCAATAAAGTAGAGTCAGTGGTGGAGGTATTAACCCAAAGGGATACGGTCCTCGCATCGTTTCCAAAAATTCCTTTGTATCCAGAAATCGATACCTGTTCATTGGCACTTCCTGTAAAAGGTAAACCCAATCCATCGATACCAACTGTTCTAGCGTCAGGAGATATATTATGGAGGGTTCCATTGTGATTGCCGGTGCTGTCGACCACGGTTTCACCTAAGATTTGATCAAAGCTCCACCAGTTGAGTAAGCCATCTGTGGAAGGCTCACTCCAGATCTCTTCAGATACAGAGTTGCTGCCCATCCATCGGTAGTAGTAAGTGGTTCCCAGATCCAGGTTATCAACAAATTGAGAAACTCGACCTCCCGAGAAGGTTCCTTCCAGAGTAAAGTTGTTTTCCCAAAGTCCTGGGTTTTTGCCCCCGTTATTACGTCCCCAAAATACAGTCATGGTCACATCCTCTCCCCCATTAGATTGAATGATTGAGGTAGCCAGTGCTCCATTCGAACTGATTCCCCGGGGTTTAACACTCGAAAGTATAGGGAGTGACTTATGGACGGAGATTTGAAATTGTTCCAGCTTAGTTCCAGCTTGGTTGCTAGTTGATATGTTAAGGTCAAAAATACCAACCTCTAGTGGGACTCCAGTTACTTCCAGTCTTACAGGGTCAAACTCAAGACCAGCAGGTAGACCAAGGAGCGATACAGAGTCATTGGCTCCGGTAACCTCAAGGTCGAATTGAAAATCATATGATTTTTCAAGAATATCATTTGCTGTATGAATTTTTGAAATTTCTAGAGGCGTAAGTGCAGCGTTATAAACTCTAAAGTCGTCCAGCCTGCCACTCATTAATGAATTGTATTCGGTACTGGATCGACCAATCACCAATGGTTCTGTATCTCCGGTGTTAATAGAGGACCGGTTTTCCGATCCAACTAATTGGCCGTTCACAAAGACCGAGATACTCGAGCCATTAAAAGTATGGGTAAAGTGGTTCCAGGTATTTCTAAGTTGCAGATCATGAGACAAGGAGAAATTAAAGCCATAATGTTGGCTTACAAATGAACTGAAGTTGGACTGGGCCAGACTCTCAATTCCCCAAAACCGGTCCGTGCCATCGAAGACAGAATTCTGACCATAGCCATAGGCTCCAGCATTGGGACTTGGTTGGTAGGCATTCAACCAAATCCAGAAGGAAATCGACCGG
This sequence comes from Verrucomicrobiota bacterium, assembly GCA_027593365.1. Taxonomy (GTDB): domain Bacteria; phylum Verrucomicrobiota; class Verrucomicrobiia; order Opitutales; family Seribacteraceae; genus Chordibacter. Next base: position 2,082 of record JAQCIX010000178.1, on the reverse strand, counting down.
GCATTTTTTCCAGTGATTCCCAACTTGGATGCAATAGGTTCAGTCCAGGCATATCCGCTTGAACCATCGAACTCGATAGCCTGTCCAATCTTACCTGCTACACGAGTAAATTTACCTGCCAGGTTTCCATCCAATAACCCAACAGAATCTTTCAGGGTCACGCCACTTTTCTCTTCCATCGGCCAGTGAAGTTTTAGGTTCTCTGGTCGGGTCTGAACTTCTTGTCTGACTCTTTTTTCCACTGCTTTTCCAAAAGTCAGGTATTGCTTGGTGGGAAGATGAATTTGGGGAGGACTGATGGTGATTAGGTTACCATTTCCAAACTCCAAAATACCTTTTTCAATCTCTCCAGGGGAAGCCAAGAGAATTTGACCGTCTCCCGCACCTCCATTTCCACCAAGTACGCGGATCATCCCCCGGTTGTAGATATTTTGGGCAAATATTTGAACTGCACCCCCGGATCCGCCCCCCCCTGCTTTGAGAGGATTTTGGTCCGATCTTCCATCGCCTCCTGATGCAGAGATCAGAGCACCGGAGGCAAGGGTGAAGTCGCCAGCCACTATCAGTTGTAAAGCACCTCCCCCTGCACCAGATCCCTGAAAGGATGCTCCACTGGAACCACTGCTTCCCGGGACCAATAAGGCGCCATCGAGGTTATAACTGTAGGTAGCTCCTTGACCGAGTCCAAGCGAATCTGCTGGAGCACCGCCGGGTCCATAACCGGGGAGGGATTCTGAACTTCTTCCATCCCAGGGATTGAGCACACCAACTCCACCATACCCGTTGGTTGGAGAAGCATCTGTGCCATCTGGGAGTAAATCGGCTGCACAATAAAATTCTCCACCGGCTACGGTCTGAATTTTGAGAGGTCTGTTTCCACGGAGTATGATTTCGACCTCTGGTCCGATCTTAACATGGGTAAAGGTAAAAGTGCAGATTTCATAGGTCCAGCTATCTCCATTTCCATGATTGAATTGAGCTTGCTGAATGGTGCCCTCGCCGTGAGCTCCTCCATCCACAAGGAAGCAACCAGCTTTCGTGTCAAAAATCAAAGTGCCCTCGTTTAGATCGATGGAGGACGCATAGTAACTACCTCCTGCAAAAATAGACCCCCTGTTTGTCATCCATTCCCCGTCAACATTCACTTCGCCCAGATGGATTTGAGCCTGGGCATGTAAGGCAACTCGACCCCCGCTGGAACCGCGGGTTTGGCTGGTTCCGGACAGTTTTACACCCTGGCCAGATTTGGCTTCAATCCTACCAAGGTTTTCGATGCTCTGAGCATCAATGCGAATCGAGCCTCCGGCTCCAGAGGCTGAAGATCGCACTCCGTTTCCTCCATTTGCGGAAAGATAAACATTGGGCTCAATCTTTACCTTTCCAGAGGCGATCAAGCCAATGGCTCCACCCCCGGCTCCCGAGCCATCCTGGTCCGATGACCCTCCAGAACTTCCTCCAAGTAGATGAACGAGCGAGGGCTGACCAGTTTCTGTGGCACCGCCTGATCCATGGCCACCATTTCCTGCACCATGGCCCTGCTCAGACTGTTCGCTTGGCTTGCCCGGACCATTCCCAAGATTCTGTCCGGAGGCTGCACCTTGGTACCCTCCCAGAATGGAGGCTCCTCCCTGTCCATTGAGGAGCGATGCATTTCCTCCGTCTGCCCGCAAGTCAGTGCCTAAAATAAAGTCTCCAGACTGGGCTTCGAGAATGAGGGCATTTTTTCCCTTTGTATTAATAACCAAGCTTCCACCCAGATGAATTTCTTCAAAGATGAAGTGGCAAACGGAGTAGGGCCATGCAGTGCCATCTGGATGGCGGTAAGAGCGGTCTTCAATCAATCCGTAGTGACGGGTACCATCGGAATGCTCGATCGTGCCTAAGCTTGTATCAATGGTTAAAGTTCCACTGAAATACTCCAAATTAGCCTGCTCAAGAACGCGGTCATAGCGGATGCTTCCACCGGAACCAGAAACCGTGCCTTCTCCTGCATCGGCGATTAAATTGTCTTCTCCTTCATTATTTAAAGTGGTTCGGCCACTGAGGAAGATCCGTCCACCTGCACCTCCGTTCGCTCCACCC
>JAQCIX010000177.1 GCA_027593365.1 Verrucomicrobiota bacterium | reverse complement strand
GCACTTGGTCTGCCAATCGTGGAGGATTTCGTTCAACGGATGCGGTTAAGAATCTCCTCCGAAATGCTAAGGTCAAGCTCCTTGAAAATGAAAAGTATGAAATTTTTGTCAAAGGGCAAAAGGTCGATTTGGTGGGTCTGGGAGATTTATGGTCCGGCAACTGCCTGCCCCATTCCTGCCTCGACCGGTTATCTGTAAGCTCTCCGAAGAAAAGAAAACCCATTATCCTGCTCAATCACAACCCGGATGCCAAGGAGGCATTAAGCGAGTACAGATGGGACCTGATGCTCAGTGGTCATACCCACGGAGGCCAATTCAAAATACCAGTGGAAAACCTCGCTCCCTTTGCCCCAGTCAAAGATCGGACGATGGTGGATGGCCTGTTTAACTGGAAAGGCCGGATCATTCACATCACCCGGGGAGTGGGCAACCTCTACGGCATTCGCCTTAACTGCCGTCCAGAAATTAGCCTGCTCAAAGTTAGCGGTATTTCCTAGGCGCAGACTAATCCGTTTCTTCTGATGGGGTTGGTACTTCTGGACAACGAAAATCCGGAAGTCTTCCCTGATCCGAAACAGGCCGATGAATCCGGACTGCTTGCCGTAAGTATTGGTCTTGGAACCGAAAGAATTCTGGCTGCCTACCAGCAGGGAATATTTCCGTGGATGAAACTGGACAGACCACCTCACCTTTGGTGCTGGTACACTCCGGATCCAAGGATGCTCCTTTATCCAAAGGATTTCAAAGTATCCCGTAGCCTTTCCCAGGCAATCCGTAAAAAGACTTTTGAAATCAAAATCAATCACAGCTTTGCAAAAGTCATGCATGCGTGTGCTTCCATCCCGAGAAAGAACGAGCCCAGCAGTTGGATTGAGCCAGATATGGAAGTGGATTATGGAAAACTACACCAGCAAGGGTATGCCCACTCCATAGAAGCTTACCAGGATGGCCATCTGGTTGGCGGGCTCTACGGGTTGGCCATGGGCCATGCATTCTTTGGAGAATCGATGTTTCACCGAGTCCCGGAAGCCTCCAAGGCGTGCATGTTCAAACTTGTGGAAATTGCACAATCTGTCGGGCTACACTTTATAGACTGCCAGGTGCCCAACCCATTTTTGCGTAGTTTAGGTGCCCGGGAAGTTGGAAGATCCAACTTTCTTAGCCAACTTGACCAAGCATGCGGGAAGAGAGAATCCGTCGTCGATTGGGCTTCCCTTGCCCAAAATGGATCCTGAGTTTGCCTTGCTCCCTTTTCCCTAAAATGAAATTATAATCCCTTTTCATGAATACCGAAAATCCAGAACACGCCAACCTGACAGAACTCGGCAAAGGAGGCACTCAACCAAAACGCAGACTGGAAACTTTCCCCAACCGCAATCCGGAAAGAGATTACCTGGTCGAGTTGGAAACCAGCGAATTTAGCTGCCTTTGTCCTAAAACGGGACAACCCGATTTTGCCCATATTTTCATTCGTTACACTCCCAATGAAAAAATCGTCGAGTCCAAGTCCCTGAAGCTCTACCTCTGGACATACCGGGACGAGGGTGTATTTCATGAGCACTTTGCCAACCAACTCCTCACCGACTTAGTGGAAGCACTCGACCCCAAGTGGTGCCGGGTGGAAGTCGATTTCAATGCCCGCGGAGGCATTGGGATCGTCGTCACTGCCGAACATAACACCCCACCCGATATTGCCCTGACATGAATCCATCCAAAACTATAGAGGTTGGAAGCCTGCAGGTATCCAACAATCGTCCCTTCACCCTGTTTGGGGGGATGAATGTGCTGGAGTCCCGGGAACTCGCCCTGGAGGTGGCCTCTGCGTACCAAGAGGTTACGCAAAAGCTCGGTATCCCTTATGTATTTAAAGCTTCCTTCGATAAAGCGAATCGTTCCTCGATATCCTCCTTTCGTGGACCTGGGCTCGAAAAGGGCTGCGAGATCCTCGCAGAAATTAAGGAAACTTTTTCCGTACCGGTTATTTCCGATGTACATGAACCCTACCAGGCCAAGCCTGCGGCCGAGGTGATTGATGTGCTGCAACTGCCCGCATTCCTTTGCAGGCAAACCGATCTGGTTGTAGCTTTGGCTGAGACCGGCAAGCCGGTAAATGTGAAAAAAGCCCAATTCCTAGCCGCCCATGAGATGGGGCATATCCTACAAAAATTTGCCGAGGCCGGGAACGAACAGATTCTTTTGTGCGAGCGAGGTAGCTCTTTTGGATACAACAACCTGGTGGTGGACCCTCTCAATTTTGGGATCATGAAACGGACGGGTTGTCCGGTCATTTTTGATGTCACCCATGCCCTGCAAATCCCCGGAGGCAGAAGTGATTCTGCCGGTGGGCGCAGGCAGGCAGTCTTTGAACTTATGCTTGCCGGAATGAGCCAGGGAATTGGTGGCTTGTTTCTCGAATCCCACCCCAACCCTTCGGTGGCCAAATGCGATGGTCCCTGTGCCTTGCCCTTGGACAAGCTCGAAGATTTTCTCAGCCAGGCCAAGGCGATGGATGACCTGGTGAAATCCCTTCCCCAAGTACAGGTGGATTAAACACCCCCTGCCTGATTCACTCTTTTCTTCTTTTCGCATGAGCGAAGCACCCGATCCCTGGCCAACCTTACAAGGGTGGTTTCCTGATTTATCTGAGGAGGTATGGGAAAAATTACGCACCTACACGGATCTGCTTCGTGAATGGAACCAAAAAATCAACCTGGTTTCCCGCAAGGATATGGAAAGGCTGGAAATCAAGCACCTTGCTCACTGCTTGACTATAACTAAATTTTTACGACTGATGCCCAAAGCCCGGGTTCTGGATGTGGGTACAGGAGGTGGGCTCCCAGGTATCCCCATGGCTATTTGTTATCCGCAGGCCAAGTTCACTCTAATGGATTCCATCGCCAAAAAAGTAATGGTGGTGGAGGATATTGTGGAACGCTTAGCCCTACCCAACACTGAAGTGCTCCGGGCAAGAGCCGAAGAATTACCCAGAAAAAAAACCTACGACTTTGTGCTGGGTAGAGCGGTAACGGCTCTCCCGGTTTTTTTTGGATGGGTCCGCGATAAAGTGGCCAAGGGGGCCAGAAACTCTCCGGCCAATGGAATCCTTTATCTTAAAGGAGGAGATTACACCGAGGAGTTAAAATCTTCCGGTCTTACCCCTGCGAAAATTTGGAACCTCGATGAACTCCTTCCTGAAGCTGAGCTCGGAGAGAAATATTTAATTCATTTTAAGCTCTAGCTCCAATCGGAACTTCAGCGAGTAGGGAATGAATAAATCATACCCCTTTTGATCATAAGCAAGAAATTAGTATACGTCCTTTAGGTAACGCTTTTCTTTCTGCAAGGATTTGACCCACTGGGCCGCATCGTCCTCGGACATCGAACCTTCGGTGGAGGCAATTTGACGAAGAGCTGAGTCCACATCTTTGGCCATACGGGAGGCATCTCCACAGACATAAAAAACGGCACCGTTTTGCAACCAGGAAAATAACTCCTTCCCCTTGGCCAGCATTTTGTGCTGAACATACTCCTTCTCCGCCTGATCTCTGGACCAGGCAAGATCAAGCTCGGTCAGTAAACCATCTTTTTTGTACTGCTCCCATTCCTCCCCATAGAGGTAGTCTGTCTTGGACGAGCGGTCTCCAAAGAACAACCAGTTCTTACCGGTGGCCCCGGTAATCTTGCGCTCCTCAATAAAGGA
>JAQCIX010000176.1 GCA_027593365.1 Verrucomicrobiota bacterium | reverse complement strand
ACCTGCCTGAAAGCGGATGGTTGAGAATATTGGTGCCACCTGCCTTCTCGGTTTCAGTGACATAGTTTTGCATAATTCTGGTACGGTTTTTGTCCTTAAACTGCCAGGGAACCAGGCGGGAAATATTCATCGCAGTAAAATGCACGGTGCCGGTAATTTCCTCTCCGGGAACCAGCAGAAAGTCCTCCCTCACCTCACCGGATAATTTTACAGTGGATGGATCAATGAACTTGTTATGCTCACTAAGAACAAGGAAGTTGTAGCCACGGTCATGATACCACTGGGCGACCACCTCGGGTGTAGAGTCGGCATGTCCACAGAGGACGGTATGTACATGAGTGTTCCCCTTGTACCACTTTCCAGCAAGGGCAAGGGTTGGTAAAAGAAGATATATAAATGTTTGTACTTTCATAGATTGTAAGAAATGTGAAATGGACTTGATCGAAAGAGAATTTCGAGGCTAGCGGCCATCAGTAAAGACGGGTTGGGTCCATGCATAGTACTCACGAAGGGAACCGTCCTCCTTTTTCACACGATGGGTAACCTTCGCCCGCAGGTAGGCTCCCTTGGCCTTACATTTGGCAGTAGTACCTTGGACCGTTTTGACGATCTCTCCCTCCGGCCCGATAAACTCGATTATCGTCCCTGGCTCTCCCTTTTTAACGGGACGGCCAAAAAGGAATTCGGAAGCCAGTTCGCAAGCGGTTTCATCTTCGTTGACTGTTAGTTCAATATGATCAGACCCACGCACAATTTTCTCAAGCATGACTCCGGAGGAGGAATAAAAGTCACCACGCAACATCGCCTTGGTGATAGCGTCAGAACTGAGTTCTTCTGAATTCACCATGACCCAGCCACGCCCAGGGTTATTTTCCTTCTCTCCCCACTTTTTTAATTTGTGCGCATCATCTGAGGATACCCCGTAGATGGTCATTCCTTTTTCGAGCAGGGCATCCCACAACTGTTCGGTTGAGGGAAGGTGAGCGGTCCCAAAGTTGCGGACTCCGGGGTGGGCATTGTAGAGCTCAAACATGTAGAGTCTTTTGACCGGGGCAATTTCATGCACCTGCACCGTTCTGGAATAAATAGGATGGTTCAGGATATTGGTTCCCCCTGCTTTCTCGGTCTCATCGACATATTTTTGCATGACGACGGAGCGATTCTTATCCCTAAAATCCCATGGGACCAGACGGGAGGTATTCATCGCGGTGAAGTGTATACTTCCGTTGTTCTTACCTCCGGTAATTTCCTCTCCCGGGACGAGAAGAAAATCATCCCTGATTTCGCCCGATAATTTAACGGTAGATGGATCAATGAATTTGTTGTGCTCACTAAGAACCAGGAAGTTGTATCCCCGGTCATGGTACCACTGGGCGACCACCTCGGGCGTGGAATCCGCATGACCACAAAGGACAGTGTGCACATGCGTATTCCCCTTGTACCACTTAGCGGCAAATAGCAGTGCGGGCGTAATCAGGAAGAAAAGAAATTGGGCAGCTGGTTTCATAGGACTTATCCAGTGAGACTTCAAAAGTTGGTAACCCTTGGCAAACGAAATGAATGGTGCATGGGTTATCTTCTTGTTCAGCAAGGGATGCGTAAACTAAGAATATTCCTCAGCCCAATTTTCAAATTATGATGCGTATCATTCTCATTTCAACCGTCCTATTTCACCCTGGCTTCCTATATTCCGTGCACGCAACCATCCAGAAGCCAAACATTCTCTTCATTATGCTGGATGATCTGGGCAAGGAATGGATCAGTTGCTACGGAGCCGAAGATATCGAAACCCCCAACATCGATGCCCTAGCTGCCGGGGGTATGAAATTTAACAATGCTTATTCCATGCCCCAGTGTACTCCTTCCCGGGCAACTTTACTGACCGGAAAATATCCCTGGCGAAACGGCTATGTGAACCATTGGGATGTGCCACGCTGGGGAGTTGGTTATTTTGACTGGAAGCACAAGGAAAACACCACCTTTGCCAGGTTAATGAAAGACCTGGGCTATAAAACCTGTGCGGCCGGAAAGTGGCAAATCAACGATTTCCGCATCGAACCACAGGCGATGAAAAAGCATGGCTTTGATGACTGGGCGATGTGGACGGGTTGGGAAAGTGGCAACCCACCAAGCGGAGAAAGGTACCAAGACCCATACATTAATACCCCTGCGGGCAGTAAAACCTACAAAGGTAAATTTGGGCCCGATATATACACTGATCATATCATTCAGTTTATGAAAGAGCATAAGAAAGATCCGATGTGCCTGTATTTACCCATGACCCTGCCCCATACCCCTTTTGTGGTAACCCCGGATGAGCCCAAAGCTTCCAGTAAACTCGATAGGCACAAAGCGATGGTGAGGTATATTGATAAATTGATCGGGAAGTTGGTTAACGCACTCGAGGAGCTGGCCATCCGAGACAACACGATCCTTATTTTCACCACGGACAATGGAACAGTTGGATCAATCACGGGCACCTTGAACGGAACCAAGGTACAGGGTGGGAAGTCGAAGGAGAAAGAATCGGGGATATGTGCACCCTTTATCGTCAATTGCCCGGGCCTTGTTCCCGCGGGGAAGGTTACTGATGCCCTGACGGACTTCAGTGATCTGCTCCCCACCTTTGTTGAATTGGGCGGAGGGAAAGTACCGGAAGACTTGGTGGTGGATGGACAATCCATTGCCCCACTGATTTTAGGAAAGGAAAAAGATTCCAAGCGTAAATGGATCATGGCCCTGGGGTTTGGCCCGGCCAAGGTGGATCAGAATGGAGTCAAACCACGGGATCCATTTACCACCCGGGTGATACGCGACAAAAAGTACAAAGTATGGGTATCCAAAGATAAAAAGATGGTACGCTTACACGACCTAACGGAAGACCCATGGGAAGAAATCAATCTTATCGAGAGCAAAAAAGAGGAGCATAGTATAGCGAGGGGAAAGTTTAGTAAAATACTCTACTCCCTTCCTGACAAGGATGCCCGCCCACTTTACCAACCAAGAGCCTCCAACCCCTGGGATGCTAGAAAATAGATAGGATAATGATCATCGAGAGTGCACATAATCAGGATTTAGGTTCAATAAAGAAAATTATTGAAAGTGCATTCTCTGAGGAAGAGAACACATTGATTTTTGAATTAGCTTCCAGCCTTCTTTCCGAAAAGACAAAACCACCTATTATATCCCATGTTGCAATAGTTAACGATCATTTGGTTGGCTATGTTTCTTACTCCCCGATCTTTTTAAATGTCGATTGTAATCTTTCTGGATATATTCTTTCACCACTAGCTGTTTCAAAAGAGTACCAATCCAAGGGGATAGGGACTGCATTAATTCGCACTGGAATCGAAATTCTATCAAACCAATTGATTGATTTTCTTTTGGTTTATGGTGACCCTAGTTACTATCAGCAATTTGGATTCCGGGAAGAACTTGGTCGATCTTTTCTGCCACCCTTTCCTCTCAAATACCCATCAGGATGGATGGGTATGATGCTTAATCAGGGTGACTCTCCCAAAACCTCTATTCAATGTGAATGTGTTCCACCACTTAACCGTTCAGAACTTTGGTAAGCGTTCAGCTTTAAACTACTAAAAATTTTACATTTTTGTGGCAGGTTTTACTAAAATTGAGGACAAGGAGATGAAAATAGATAAACGAAACAAAAATCCTTACGAAAAATGAAATTTACTACGGAAATAAAAATTATC
>JAQCIX010000175.1 GCA_027593365.1 Verrucomicrobiota bacterium | reverse complement strand
GTTCCCCCTATCACTGTGGCGGCTCCCCACCTGGGTGCATGGATGGCTAAGGTACTTGGCCCAAAAAATGAGGTCGTTCCTCCCTTTATTAATATCGGGCAAAGATTGGAGGGCGTGGGAGAAAAGGAGGAATTGAAAGCTTTTACCACTGCGGGATTTTTTGGTTCGGAACACGGCCCGATGAACCTTCCCTATCCTGATCAGGCGGTACAATCTGTTCAACCCCCCAAAGGTATGGAACCGGGTCGGTTCAGCAACCGCTACAAGCATTTTAAGAACTTGCTCGACCAAAACCCGAACCGCGTCCAGATGAGCGACTTTCAGGGCGAGTCCATGATCCGCTCCATGGAGGCGGCCCACCGCCTGCTCCAATCCAATGAAAAGCATGCCTTTGACCTTACCCGTGAATCTTCAGACTCGGCCAAAAAGTATGGGGATTCCCGCTTCGGGCAGGGCTGCCTGCTCGCCCGGCGCCTGGTGGAGGAAGGAGCCCGCTTTGTCGAGGTAACCACCGAATATGTTCCCTTTCTAAACTGGGATACCCATGAAAACGGTCACACCACCGCGGTGCGGATGAAGAAGGAAATCGATCAACCAGTCGCCCAACTCATTCTCGATCTGGAAGCCCGCGGTCTGCTTGACCGCACCCTAGTTATTCTCGCCAGTGAATTTAGCCGGGATATGATGATCGAGGGCGTGCCCGGTTCCTCCGCGCCCGACCAGTCTCGGGCACGGACGGACAAGCTCAAGGAAATGAAGCAATACGGTCTGCACCGCCACTTCACCGGCGGATCCAGCGTGATGATGTGGGGAGGCGGGGTAAAGAAGGGCCATGTATACGGAGCTACAGCAGATGAACGCCCACTCATGGCCGTAAAGGACCCCGTATCAATTGAAGACCTTCACGCCACCATTTATACGATTATGGGCATAAATCCCAAAACTGCCTACGAGGTGGAAAAGCGCCCCTTCTACGCCACCAAGGACGGCATCGGAAAATGCGTCAACGGGGTGTTGGCCTGACCCTAATGAATCGAGGCCGTTTAACAGGTTAAATTCCTCTTTTTGTATTTCGAATCGTTACTGGGAAAAGCTGATTTCCCATAGACGACTAGAAAACTTAAACCCTTCCTTCAATCGGTCTTAGGAAGTTGAGTATCGTCCCTCTAAGTCTTTCGCTTAGGTGGCTAATTGAGCTTTTTAAAGCAGCAATTTTTTCAAGCGGTAGGTTTTTGAAATGTGCAGCCACGGCAGTAAGTTCAAAGCCGTAGCGGACCTCCTTTCGCGTATCGTAGTAATGCTGCTTTTTGTTACTGCAAAATAAAACAGATTCACTGCTTAGCATATCAAAAACAACCTCCATGCTCCTGCACTTTGAACCCTCAAACCAAAGGGTCAAAAGAATGTTACCATCGGAAAATTTCCGGACTTCGTTTGTGCTTTTAGCTAGTTCTTCGAGTTTCATATTCCCCGGGATATCCCTCATGTAAACTTCCTATTTTGCGGAGGACGAGAGTTGGGAATATTCCTCCTCGGCGTCCTTTTCTGAAATCACCTTGTAGTTGTATCTATCCACTTTAATCACTTCAAGTTTCCTACCCTCTTTCTTTGCATCCTTTTGGAGGTTTGTCATGTATTTGCGGGCATCGCTCAAAGTTTTAAATTTGTCCTCATTTACAGAGAACTTGTAATTCTTAGGGTCGTTGGGATCGTACGCTTTCGCGGGAGTCGCATAGCGTGCTGGGCTCGCATAAGAAGCAGATGATGATTTATAGGAATTCTTTCTCATTGCCGGACATGCTCCAAAGAGTGATGCAGAGTAAATAATAGCTAAAAGATAAAAATAGAATTTCATATGAGCCTCCTTGTAGTGTATTTATACTAAATATAGCACACAAGGTCCGGTCAGTCCAAATTTGGAAAGAAAAAGGTTTGCGATGTGGCTCTGTTTAAAAACTACCAGGGCAAGATTCCCGCCCTTAGGAGAGCGGAACCCAACCACAAAGTGAGTAAAAGATAAGCGATGCTCCAGCCTTTGGTCGCCGGAAAATGTTTGGAAATCCTTGGAACGGCAGAGTCGTACCAGTCCTTAAAGAACCAGGTAACGGTAAAAGCAAAAGAACAATCTGCAGCAAGAGCATACCAAAGAATGGCTTCCAAGTTAAATTCCATCCTTTGGCCTAATCAAAGACAACCGTCTTGTTGCCGTAGACCAGGACCCGATGCTGAAGGTGGCGGCGGACTGCAGCGGCCAAAACCAGTTTCTCTAAATCTCGTCCACGCTCGATCAATTCCTGGGCACCATGCCGGTGGCTAACGCGGGCGACATCCTGCTCGATGATCGGCCCCTCATCCAGATCCTGGGTAACATAGTGGGCAGTGGCCCCGATGAGCTTGACCCCACGCTTGTGGGCCTGGTGGTAGGGCCGGGCACCGGCAAAGGACGGGAGAAAGGAGTGGTGAATATTGATCACTGGACAACCAATCTTTTCAAGGAAGCCCGCCGAGAGTACCTGCATGTAGCGAGCAAGGATAAGGAGGTCGACTTTTTGCTCACCCAACCAAGCGAGCTGTTCGGTTTCTGCATCTGCCTTGCTCTCTCGACTGACTGCATGAAATACAAAAGGTAAATCATAGGAATCGGCCACGGAACGCAAGGTTTCGTGATTAGATAGCACTCCGACCAGATCCGCATCCCACTCCCCTGCCCGCTGGCGCAAAGCGAGGTCGTGAAAGCAGTGATCCGCTTTGGTCACCATCAGGGCAACACGGGGCCGCTGGTCGCTTCTCGCCAGCCGGACCTGCATCCCCAGTTCACCTGCCACCAACTCCCGAAAAGAACCCATTTCTTCTTCGATAGAATGATTGGATGCGGGCAGCCACTCCACCCGCTGAAAGAAAACATTTTCATCCCGGTCAAGGTGCTGGTCGGCATGCAGGACATTGCCTCCACGCTGATGAATCCACCCAGCCGTCCTCGCGACCAACCCGGGCTGATCCGGGCCATGAAGCAGAGCGATGACTGACGGGCTCATGATGGGTGATAGGCCTGGAGAGATTTAACGGAAAACTTCTTTTCGCGAATCGAACGAATGCCCTGCAAGGCGGCGTAAGCCGAACCGAGGGTGGTGATCACTGGCACCCCATGGAGGACCGCCTCACTTCGGATACCATTTTCATCCCGTCGCGGAATCAAACCAAGAGGGGTGTTAATCACCAGTTGCACCTTTCCGTTCTTGATCAGGTCGGCCACATTGGGGCGACCCTCACTGATGCGTAGGGTAGACTCCGTCTTGATTCCATTGTCGTTGAGAAACTTGGCCGTACCTTCAGTGGAGTAAAACTTGAAACCGAGCTCGTTCAATCCCTGAGCAATTTCGAGGGCCTTGGGTTTATCTGAATCCTTCACGCTGATAAATACGGTACCTTCCAAAGGCAGGGATGGCTTGGCGGCCATCTGGGTCTTGGCAAAAGCGATTCCAAAATCCTCGTCCTGTCCCATAACTTCACCCGTGCTGCGCATCTCTGGGGTAAGTACGATGGGAGAACCGGGAAATTTACTGAACGGAAAGACCGCTTCCTTGATTGCCCAGTGCTTAGGGGTAATTTCTTCGGTAAACCCGAGTTCCTTAAGCTTGGCCCCTGCCATAACCCGGGCACCCATCTTAGCAAGGGGAACCCCGATTGCCTTACTGACAAAGGGCACAGTGCGGGAAGCCCGCGGGTTGACCTCGATCAGGAAGAGTTCTCCGTCCTTGATCGCAAACTGAATATTC
>JAQCIX010000174.1 GCA_027593365.1 Verrucomicrobiota bacterium | reverse complement strand
AAATTGTGGATGATTACTTATGCTCCCCATCAGCCTCGTGGTTCAGATCATAAGCTATACTCCATTGATGAAAATTTAACCATGACTCTTCATCCGGAAAGTGTGGGAGGTACCCCTGCTGCCCGGATGATTCATCACGAGTCCGAGCAACTGTTTCTGGGTCACTATGTGATTGATCAGGCTGGAAATATAAGGGTAATCAGTCCAAAAAAAATGCCTGCCCGGGTCACCGCAATCATGCGTCATCTCAAAGATCCAGAGAACTTTGTCTATCTCTACGATATGGAAAATATGTTCTATGAGATTAATGTACATACCCTCGAGTTTACGAAGCTTTTCCAAGACCCAATTCCAGGTTATCATGGCAAGGGTGGTTATACCTCGCAGGGAAGGGTGGTGGTTTCGAATAATGGTGAGACCAGTGCTGAACACCTTGATCAGTCGGATCATTGGCAGGTTTCCAAAGATTTTAAAAAGCGCGGAAGCGAGGATAGAGGATGCCTTGCCACTTACGATGGCGAAAAGTGGGAAGTCATCGAACGCAAGCAATACACGGAAGTCACCGGGCCCGAGGGTATTCGTCCAACGAGTGCTGGATTAAGAGATCCAGTATGGTCAATCGGCTGGGACAAAAGGTCCTTACGGTTGCAGGTTCTTGAGGATGGGGAGTTTACGACTTTCCTTCTCCCTAAAGGCTGCCTCAACAACGATGCCAGTCATGGTTGGTTTACCGAATGGCCCAGAATTCGGGATGTTGGTCAACGAGACTTGCTCATGGATATGCATGGTATGTTTTTTCGTTTTCCCAAAAATTTTGGTCCTAAGAATAATGCCGGTATTGAGCCGATTGGTTCTCATCTTCGCTATATCCCCGATTTTTGCCAGTGGAACGGGAAACTGGTACTAGCAACCGACGAAGCCAGCATTCAGGGGAATCCCCTTACCGGGCAACCTCAGTCAAATTTGTGGTTTGGCAGTTTTGAAGATCTAAGCGAGTGGGGACCCCGCAATGCAGCAGGTTCGATTTATATGGATGATGAAGTAAAAGCAGGAGTCCCTTCTTCCCCTTTTTTAATTAATGGATTCCCTTATCGCATGGTTCACTTTTCGGCCGATCGGCCAGTTACTATTACTTTGCAGGTCGATCGTAAGGGTACAGGAGAGTTTAAAAAATATGAGCAAATATCGGTAGATCGATATGCTTCCCATATTTTTGATCCTACGTTCGATGCTCAGTGGATTCGGGTAGTTTCCAGTGAGGATTGTCGTGCATCGGTATCCTTTCAGTTTTCCGAGAGTGAATATCGATCTAAAGAAGAAGGGGTTGAATTGTTTAAGGGACTAGCTGAAGTGGTAGATCAGAAAGTGCTAGGGTCTGTTTTATACCCGAATGCTTCGAACCGTGAACTTTCTGTCTGCTCATCCCATGGATCGACCTATGAGTTGGATCATCTAAAATTTTCTTTCCACAAACTAGAAAAAGAACCCCTGGCGGTGGATTGTATGACAGCAGCAAACCTTGCTAGCCAGGGTGCTAAAGTATCCAAACAAAACCTTGGTGAGAAAACACTGCGGCAATTCCTCACTCCCAAAGCGGAGTTCTCAGTGGATGATGCTTCCGTGATTTTAGTTAGCCGGGAAAATCGGTCGATCGTGGGCAAGAAAGGAAACTACACCATTCTTCGTTTGCCTAAAGGACATCCGGCGTTCGACCAACCCTTCGCGTTCGGTCATCCTCGTATGCACCGCGAGCTGGAATCAGAACGAATGATGACGAATATTCACGGCACTTTCTACGAAGTGCCTTTTTGGATTGTTGGTCAGCCTCCTCTTTACACCAAGATGCGCCCAGTAAGCAGCCACACCAAACAGATCTCCGACTTTACCACCTGGAATGGTCTCTTGGTGATGGGCGGTCTGAAACCTGGAGCACAATCCTCGGAGCATGTATATTTATCAAAGGATGGTGGAGCCTCTCTCTGGTTTGGTGGGATTGATGACCTTTGGAAATTGGGCAAGCCGGTTGGGGAAGGGGGGCCGTGGAAAGATACCAAAGTTAAGAAGGGGGAACCTTCCGATCCCTACCTGATGACGGGTTACGACCAAAAAACACTCAACCTTTCCGCCGATACCGATTGCACCATCACTGCGGAGATCGACTTCGATCACTGGACCGGTTTTCACCCTTTCCAAACTTTCGACCTAAGCGCAGGAGAAAAATTAACTTACCAATTTCCCGATGGCATGGCTGCACACTGGATCCGGTTTAGGTCTGACAAAGATACAACAGCAACAGCTCAGTTGGTTTATCAGTAATCTGTAGGAAAAACTAGTTAGCTAAAACTTCATCTTGTAGATCAGTTCGGCAGTGAGATAGGATTATCCTATGTTGAAAAACTTTCTTTTCTTGGCCTCCTTGATCGGGGTGACCTGCTTTATAGAAGCCAGCCAGAATGTGGTTTTTATATTAGCTGATGATATGAACCGGGACAGTTGGGGAACCTATGGGAATAAAGACTGCAAGACCCCGCACATCGATCGATTAGCGGAGGAAGGAGTCCGTTTCGAGCGGGCTTACTGCTCTGTGGCTATGTGCGCCCCTTTCCGCCAGGAGCTTTACAGTGGTCGATCTCCTTGGCGTACGGGTACATTGCCGAATCATTCCAAGTCGGTTGCCGGGACAAAAAGCATTGCTCATTATCTCAAGCCTCTCGGTTACCGGGTTGCCTTGTTAGGCAAATCACATGTTGGACCCAAAGAATGCTATCCCTTTGAAATGCTTGGGGATGTGAGTAAGAAAACAGATGCCAATCCAGAACTTTTGCAACGCTCGCAAAAACTCTTCGATGACTGCGAGAAAAAGGAGCAACCGTTCTGCCTCTTCATCGCTTCCCATGATTCTCATGCTCCATTCACCACCGGAGATCGATCCGCATACGATGCCAACAAATTAAATGTTCCATCTTACTGGGTGGATACTCCTGAACTTCGTGAGGAAATGGTTAAGTATTATGCTGAGGTCACCAACTTTGATAGCTTGGTTGGAATGGTCCGTACAGAACTTGAGAAACGAAACCTGTGGGAAAACACTATTTTTATCGTTTGCAGTGAACAGGGTACTCAACTCCCCTTTGCCAAGTGGACCTGCTATGACAATGGACTTCGCACTGGATTGGTGATGCATTGGCCCGGCCTTTCCCGGGCTGGATCAGTTGTGGAGCCACTCGTTTCCACTCAGGATATCGTACCCAGCCTGGTATCCTTTTTAGGGGGTGAGTTATCCCCTGGCGACTGCGACGGACAAAGTTTTTTATCTTTGCTGGAAGGAGGTTCCAAACCCATTCATTCTTATCTTTTGGGTGCTTTTACCAACTGCCGAATTAACGACAATAAGGACCGAGTCTTTCCGATCCGCTCTATCCGGGACGAGCAGTATTCTTTGATCTATAACCCCAACTTTCAGAACGGGATTACTTCCAATCTTAGCTTATCTCAAGCACTCCGCATGGTAGAGAACGATGACTTCCGACCATCCAATCTTAACCTGGCAGGTTCGTGGGTGATGCATAAAGACAAAGATGGGCCCATTGAATCATTGGTTCATAAATTGCATCACCGACCCGAATATGAATTATATGATTTAGAGGAAGATCCTGTTGAACTGGTTAATTTAGCCGTAAATAAATCTTATCAATCCGTTTTTAAAAGACTTAGGCGTGCTCTTGAAAAAAAACTCTATTCCCTTGGAGATTCTGATCCAATAGCCACGGAAAGAAGTTATCTTTCGAG
>JAQCIX010000173.1 GCA_027593365.1 Verrucomicrobiota bacterium | reverse complement strand
CAATTTCTTGCTCAAAAAACAGGCTTCCGATTCTGAGTTGGTCGCTTTTGAGCATACCTTGGCTGCCTCGGCTCATACCTTGTTTCAGGTACGAAAAACTTTATTTCCCGAACTTGAGCAAGCCTTTGAGGAGTCCTATTCAAAACTTAGTAATGATTTGGAAGTTGCCAAGCTATCCTACCTTCCGGATTCACAGGCAGATGATCCGGATCAATGGATGAATCTATTTGCCAGGGAGCGCATGCGCGACCGCCAGGTTGGAGCTACACGAAAAGGACCCCATCGGGATGACTTTGCCTTGCTCCTGAATGATCAGAATGCCAGTCAGTTTGGTTCGGAAGGGCAACAAAAGGGAGTTGTGCTTGCCTTGAGAATGGCAGAATTTTTATTCCTGAAGCAAAAGCTTGGCCGCATGCCCATCCTGCTTGCGGATGATTTTCTGGGAGAGTTAGACCAAGTTCGTCGGGCAAATTTTCGTAAATTACTTCCTCCCAGTGCTCAAACTTTTGCCACGGGTACTGAATTTCCTTCCCAGCAAGATGCAGATATTTGGGAAGCCTTTGAGGTTGATTCTGGGAATTTCATACCTTTTGAACCCATTCATAAAGAATGATTGAGCTTACATGGACCCACTGGGTTGTGCTTGTCATAGGTGCAGCGATTATGGGGTTAAGCAAGGGAGGGATACCTGGTGCAGGGAACCTGACCGTTGCTCTGTATGTGTTGGTTTTGGAGGATGCTCTGGGCCCATCGGGAGTGGCTCTGTCTGTAGGTCTACTTTTACCGGTCCTGGTTTCTGCTGATCTTGTTTCTACGATCGTGTATCGAAAGCATGTTGAATGGACTCATGTTCGTCGGTTACTCCCTTATTTTATGATCGGTGTACTGGCGGGTTGGTTAACCTTTGATTACTTTCAAGCGGAGGGTAGGGGAGAAAGTCTAAAGGTGCTCATCGGTGTGATCCTTCTGGGTATGACCCTGCTTCGCTTTGTATTTTTACAAGTAACCAAAAACCGCAAATCCGACACTCTGCAGGTTCCCCGTTTTTTGGGACCAGTCCTCGGATTAGTTGGGGGTATGGCGACCATGCTGGCCAACGCGGCTGGGCCCATTGCCCAGTTTTATTTATTGGCTATGAAACTGCCCAAATATGCATTTATTGGAACATCTGCTTGGTTGTTCCTCATTGTAAATGTTTCCAAGGTGCCCTTTATGTATGAGCTTGAAGTTCTAAATCTCGAAATTTTTTCCGTCTGTATTTGGTTATTTATCCCCGCGATGGTGGGAGCATGGATTGCTCCCAAAATAGTTGTCTATATCAGGCAGGATTGGTTCGAGAGAATGATTTGGTTCTTTATCGTGGTCGCTGGTCTGCGCATGATCTTCTAATACTTCTGTGAACAAATCATCGAGAAAACTTTGGGCTCAACATTTGGCCGGTCAATCGACCAAGAGTAAGTTGGGTGTTGATCCAAAAATGCTTCTCAAAAAAGAACCATTTAAGGGCAAAATACTTGGGGTAGACCCAAGTCTTAGGGGAACGGGTCTAGCGATATTGGAGTGTGATGGGAGGAACTATAAATTGCTTCATTCCGAAACACTTACGCTTGGAAATAAAGTATCATCGATCGCCTGTCTTGGGAAGATTCATGAACTTGTGGCTCATTTAATCGATTTATGGCAACCCCGCCACCTATCCTGTGAAGAGACTATTTATGTTCAAAACTTTAAGACTGCTCAAATTATGGGTGCATCCAGGGGAGCGGCTCTATCGGCAGCGGCCATCCGGGATCTCCCAGTTTTTGAATACGCACCTTTGCGGGTCAAGCAGGCTGTCGTTGGTTTTGGTCGGGCGAGCAAAGAGCAAATGTCGACCACGCTTGCCCAAATGCTTGGACTTCCTCAAGCCTTACCATTCGACCAAGCAGATGCTCTGGGGCTTGCTCTTTGCCATGCCTTGACATGGACTCCATCCTGACCTTCTTACCTCTAACAAGATTGGGACTGGGTGCGAATTAAATTGAGCCACTCTGGATTGATTGGCATAAAGGACAGGCACAGCTTAATTCCCAACCTTTCAATTTACGCCTTCCCGGTGGAGCCGGGTTCAATCTTTAATACGAGTCATGGCAGATATACAGGATAGCACTGAGGTCATTCATCGTATTGATCCAGATACGAAGGGAGATAACTCGGTTCGTTTTGATGAGCTGGTTCGCCTGCTTGAGCATGGATCCGATGAGGAACTTCATCTGCACTTGGAGGGTTTTCACCATTCGGACTTGGCGGATGCGTTTGGATTACTGGATCGCTCTTTGCGCAAGCGGTTAATTGAGTCTGTAAAAGAAGGGCTCGATCCAGATTTACTCTTTGAGCTAGAGGATCACCTCCGGAAGGAATTAACCGACAGCCTGACGCCCGAGGAGGTTGCCGAAGTGATTACGGAAATGGACTCCGATGAAGCGGTCCAAGTGCTGGAGGATATGGAGGAAGGGGAGCGTGCTGAAGTGCTCAGTTCCGTACCCAAAGAAGAGAGAGAGGATATCGAGGTTGGTCTTGCTTTTCCTGAAGATAGTGCGGGTCGGAGAATGCAGACCGATGTGGTCTCCGTAGGTACAAACTGGACTGTGGGGCAGACGATTGATTATCTACGGGAGGAGAGTGATTTACCTGAGGAATTCTTGGATTTGTTTGTGGTGGATGAAGAAGCTCGCCCCGTAGGAATTATTTCTCTTTCTCGAATTTTACGTTCTCCAAGAAATACTTTGATGCGGGAAATCTCGGACGAAACACAAGTCCTTGTTCCTGCAGACACCCTACAAGAGGAGGTCGCTCTACTCTTCGAAAAGTACGATCTGACCACCGCTGGGGTTGTTGATCAATCGGGTAAACTTCTAGGCATGATCACGGTTGATGATGTGATGGAGGTTGCACGGGAGGAGTTTGAAGAGGATGTTCTGCGACTAGGTGGGGTAGGGGAAGAGACGATGGATGATGGAGTCCTGCAATCCTCTGCTAAAAGATTTACCTGGTTACTGGTCAATTTAATCACCGCCGCCTTGGCTTCCCTTGTGATTAGTTTATTTGATGCCACCATCGAGCAGATGGTGGCTCTTGCCGTCCTTATGCCCATTGTTGCTTCCATGGGTGGCAATGCGGGTACGCAAACCCTGACCATCACGGTTCGTGCTTTAGCCACCAAGGAACTGACTTCTTACAACACGATGCGGGCCATCCGAAAAGAGCTTCTGGTTGGGGTTCTGAATGGTGTGCTTTTCGCGATCATCTCAGGTGTCAGTACGGTTTTCCTCTTTGGCCAAGGAGTCGAATCTTCCCTTTTGCTGGGTGGAGTCATAGCCGGGGCGATGGTGATTAATATGATCATTGCTGGCCTTTCAGGCGTGATCTTACCTGTACTATTGAATCGGTGGGGATTAGATCCGGCTTTAGCCTCCGGCGTGTTTGTAACCACGGTTACCGATGTGGTTGGCTTTTTTGCGTTTCTTGGTTTGGCATCCTTGGTTCTTTTGTGAGCTAAATTCGCCGTTTTAAAGAGCCTAGAAACTTAGTTTTATGTTTTTCAGAAAAAACACATTAAATTATTTGACCTATATGCATAATTAGTTTAAATACAATTATAAACCCGTAACATACTAACTTATGATAAATAGCATCTTCTCCCTTCTTCTCATTCTCTCGGTATCATCAACAGGCTTTTGGTTTCTTACTCAGATCTAATTTCAAACAGCAAAGGAAACCAATTTTATGCATCTCAAAATTGTTCATAAAT
>JAQCIX010000172.1 GCA_027593365.1 Verrucomicrobiota bacterium | reverse complement strand
AAAATTATAATTGATTTAGAATTTCACCTTTAATTCCTCACTCTTCACTCTTCTTAATTTACCCTTCCTTTCTTCACCCTTCACTATTCAATCTTCTTTTTTCCATATTGAAAACCATTAAGTAATACTTTACGGTTTGGGTATGAAGATTGAGCGTCTTACCGAAATAAAAAAGCTGATTGATCGGGCAGGGGAGATGCCGGAGGCTCTCGCACGCAACCTGCACGAATGGTTTCGGGTCGAGCTTACCTATACCAGCAACGCTCTGGAAGGAAATACCCTGACCCGCCGGGAGACCGCCATGGTTGTGGAAAAGGGAATCACGGTGGGCGGTAAAAGTCTGGTCGAACATCTCGAAGCCACCAATCATGCACAGGCCTTTGATTGGATTGCAGAAAAATCTAGCAAACCACTCAAAAACTTTACCGAAAATGATCTTCTTGCCCTTCACAAAATGATCCTTTCCGGAATTGATAATCAAAATGCGGGCTTTTACCGCAATGTCCCTGTGCGTCTATCGGGTTCCCGCACCGTTCTGCCTAATCCCCGAAAAGTGCCGGACTTGATGTCTGCTTTTCATCAATGGCTCCAATCCAGTCAGGACATCCATCCAGTCGATCTTGCTGCCGAGGCACATTATCGGCTGGTTACCATTCATCCCTTTGTTGATGGCAATGGGCGAACCGCCCGTCTCCTCATGAACTTCATCCTTTTGTGCCATGGCTATCCCCCGGCGATCATTCGCAAAAGTGAGCGTGGCAAATATTTGGATGCTCTGGAAAAAGCCCAAACCGGAGGTGCCCTCGAAGATTATTTGCAGCTGATCTATCGTGCAGTGGGTCGCTCCCTCGAAATTTATGTGGAAGCCACATCAGGGGAGGGCGACTTTGTGGCCGAGCCCGACGACTCCCTTCTCCGCATTGGTCAGCTGGCCAAGCAAACGGATGTAAATATAAGCACCATTCGCTTCTGGCTCAGCTCCGGCTTGCTCGAAGTTTCAGAAACCACGGCCAGTGGCTACCAACTCTTTTCTTCCTCCATGGTCCTTCGTGTGGAACAGATCAAAACCTTAAAGGAACAACGCTTCACCATCCAGGAAATCAAATCCAAGCTAGCAGGGTAGTACAAAACTAAAGCTGGTTAATTTCCAATTCCAATTCCCTTAAAACCGCAATGATCTCTTCAAAAGATGGTTTTTTCCCGAAGATTAAATCACTCATCGCTTGGTAATCTTTTTCCATCGGTTCAAGCACATGACTCGGTGGAATAAGTTTTAATGTGCCTTGTTTAGCGGAGTCATAGTTTGCCCATGACCTCGGATAAAATCTTTTTTTGAACTGAATGACATTATCCAACTGATCGACCGAACGTACCACTTGCATTCTCAATTTTCTGTTTAAGGCCATTAAGCAAAGGTCATAATAATGCCTTGAGTAACGTGCAGGAACCAAGGAACCAACTGGACGATTTGCTTCCTGATGAAGAATCGTTGCTTTTTCCCAAAAAGTCCGAACTGCATCAATCGATCGGACTATGCATTTCGGTTCCTTAAACAGTCGGGGGAACTTTTCTGCCGCATACGGGGTTATGTAGCGGTCAGCATGCGGTAACCACGATGCCAGTGGGCCAATTTCCAACTGAATATATGGTAATATAAAGTTACTTGCTAAAGTTTTAGGATATTCCACCCTGACAATGAGTTCAGTTTGATTCCCGCCATCTTGAATATCAACTTCGCAGAAACTACCCAAAATATTTTCTAGGATCGGTAACAGAGTCGATGCAATATAAGTGCCCGTCTTTTGATTCAGTTCACTATTAAGTTTGATCTGCTTTGACTTGGAACGTTCGCCCAACGGATCGACTTCTCCGGTTAGCATCCGCCAATCCAAGACCAGATCAATGTCTTCGGAAAACCGATCAATTAATCCATAAACCTTTGAAAGACTTGTTCCGCCCTTGAAAATTAACTGCTTGCTCAACAATGGATGTTCAAAAACCTGCTTCAGGGTCCAGCATACCCAAAAGTCTTTTTCGACGATACCAATTGTACTAATACCCATTTGCTCGGCCGTAATCTCAAACAATTCATTTCGTTCCCTCTGGGGAAGTGCGGCAATGTTGTTCATACTGTTTTATACTCCTTGGTTATGGAAAGAATAATTTTAGACACCCATGCCGGAGCGGTTTTAGTATCGCGAAGAATTTTTTTCCACTTTGACTGGGGTATGGCAGATGAAACCTTTTTTTCTACTTCCTTGGATACCCGATTTTCGCCCAAAGCTTTGAGAGCCTGCACCACTAATTCGCTTTCCTTATATGTAAAACCTGCTTCTTTTAAGCTACATTTTTTGAAAACGATCTTTCGTTTGCCTATCCAAAAGGTTTTGTTTGGGCCGTCAGATAAATAAACCAAATCTGCAGGAATCTGAGTCGATAAACCTAACAGATTCAGAGCTGTATTTTCAGCTGGTTGAATGCGCCAACCAGACTTTCGTGCAAGTGCATTTACAACCTGTATTAGATCTGGACCCATCGGGCCATTGATCAACTTGCTTATTCGCGGGTAATCATACAGACCACGAATCACTCTTCGGATCGTCCCTTTGCACTCCAGTGTGCGTAGAGCTTGGCGAATGGAATCATCATTAGCAAGATCCAAGAAGTCAGTCTTTGAAAAAGACCAACCCCTATGATTTGCATATACTCTCTTAACTATTTTATTTTCAACAGATAACATATATTTCAAAATAACAAAAAATTCACAAAATGTATAGTATATATGTGAAAATATATTCGTCGATTCGATAAATATTTTCAATCATATATGTCGATAAAATAAGAAATTCTAAACATATTCCGCACATCTCTCCTCACCCTTCACTCTTCACCCTTCTCTCCTCTCTCCTCACTCTTCACTCTTCACTCTTCACTCCTCACTCTTCTTAATTCACCCTTCAGTCTTCTTTACTTCACTCTTCCCTCGCTTTTGCGATTTGCGGGAGTGTCCATTTACTGAAAGGGTATATGAATGATTCAAAACTTCGGCATTCACAACCTTTCGACCATTTTTCAATCCACGCCCGTTCTTCTGGAACTGCTCTGCATTCTGGTATTCGGTTCCATTATCTTTGTGTGGGGTGTTCGCTACTCCAATATCAAGGATGAGTTTAAGCACTTCAACCTGCCCAAGTGGCTGCGCGACCTTGTAGGGATTTTTAAATTCTCCTTTGCGATCATGCTCTTAAACGACAGCCTCGAGATTGTACACTTTGGTGCCATCGGTATCGCGGTGCTTATGATTGCTGCATTGATCACCCATGTTCGATTGAAAAGCCCATTTCCCAGAATGCTTCCTGCCTGCTCCCTTCTTTGTGCATGTTTGATCATTTCATACCTCTGCACAGGGTTGCTCGCGAAAGCGACCTGATCACAAGGTTCTTATCGAATGGCCTACCTTCAACCATCCGCACAGGTCATTCTCGTTGTTATCTTTGCTCTGGGCGGAGGAGTCCGTTTTTTTCAGCCTATCGAAGTGCTTGCCAAGCGTATGCGCTGGGTGTCCTACTTCAGACCCCCCGTTGTTCGATCCATCGCCCTGGTCGAAGTGATTTGCGGAGTCGGCATTCTTCTGCACTTCCTCTTCCCCTCGCTCTCCTTTTCCTTCCTGCTTTATTCCGGTTGCCTGCTCCTCGCGACCATGATCGGGGCAGTCATCACCCATTTTGTGATCGGGGATTACCGGGAAATCTTAGGAAATGTCTGCCTCATCGGTTTGATCTACTACGCCACCATCCCCGTCGGCTA
>JAQCIX010000171.1 GCA_027593365.1 Verrucomicrobiota bacterium | reverse complement strand
ACCGGGTGAAAAAGGAGGACGGTTCCCTTCGTGAGTACTATGCCTGGACCCAACCCGTCTTTACCGACGACCGCTAGTTTTTATATCCTGCTCACTTGCTTTACTCACAAAATTCTTGTGAGTGGGAGGTGAATAATTTGTGAATAACATCGCTATTATTCTGTAAATCGGTAGGGTAGTAAGATGTCATTTGAAACTCTTGGCCTCGGGCCAAACCTTTTACGTTCGATTGGGGAAGTCGGTTACTCCACCCCCACACCTATTCAGGAAGCTTCGATTCCTCTGATCATTGAAGGGAATGACCTGATCGGCATTGCCCAGACCGGTACCGGGAAAACGGCTGCCTTTACTTTGCCCATGCTCGAGAAACTGGAACGGTTGACTAAGGATGAGTCCCGCCGAGGTAAAACGCGTGCCCTTGTGCTTTCTCCCACCCGCGAATTGGTTGTGCAGATACATGACAATGTATCCGCCTATGCCAAACACCTTTCCCTCAAAGTCGCTAATATTTATGGTGGTGTAAATGAGGCACCACAAAAGAAGGCTCTTCGTGAAGGTGTAGATCTGGTCATTGCCACCCCCGGTCGCTTGATGGACCTGATGGGGCAGGGGTGTGCTGATTTTTCAGGACTAGAATTCTTTGTGCTCGATGAGGCAGACCGTATGCTGGATATGGGCTTCCTTCCCAATATCCGCAAGATTGTTAAAGATCTGCCCAAGAAGGGTCGGCAAACCTTGCTCTTTTCTGCCACCCTGTCTCGCGATATCGAAAAACTGACCAAGGAATTTCTTTACCGCCCGAAAACCGTGGAGATCGGCAAACGCACCAACCCGGCCGACACCGTTCGCCAGTGCATCCACGAAGTGACCAAGTCCGCCAAGATCTCGCTCCTTAAGCACCTGTTGCAGGATAACGACCTCTACTCCGTGCTCGTTTTTACCCGCACCAAGCACGGGGCCGACCGTGTGGCCAAGCAGTTGGGTAAGTCCAAGATCCCCACTGCTGCGATTCACTCCAATCGTACCCAGAACCAGCGTGCCCGGGCCCTGCAGGATTTTAAGGACGGCAAGACCCGTGTGCTTGTCGCCACCGATATCGCCGCACGCGGGATCGATGTCGAAGGGATTACCCATGTGATTAATTTTGATTTCCCTCCCAACGCAGAGGACTATGTTCACCGCATTGGCCGAACCGGCCGTGCAAACCAAGCTGGGGAAGCGATCAGTTTTATCACATCCGAAGATCAGGGAGCATTAAGACTGCTCGAGCGTAAAATTAAAAAGAGTATTTACCGAAAAAAAGTACTTGGGTTTAATCCATCGCAAGAATCTGCTTCCAGTAAACCATCCTTTCCCCGCGAAGCTAAAAGCTCGGGTGGTTCTTCTTTTCGTTCAAACAAACCGGGCGGATTTAATAAATTCGGCGGAGGTGGAAGTAACCGCCGCCGCACAAGTCAGCACCGAGGCGGGCGTTAGCCAAGTTTATGTGACAATTAACTCATTCCTATTTGCGTCTCCATGTGTTGACAAAAGGCACACATTAGGTAGATATTGAATCCACCGTGTTTGACTGGTCAGATGAAAAAGATTTTCAGCTAAGAAAGGAGAGAGGTATTGGTTTTGATGATATTGTTTTCCATATCGCCTCAGGGGATCTGCTGGGAGTGGTCGCCCATCCCAATGCAGTTAAATATCCAAACCAAAAAATAATGTACATCGACATAGATGATTATGTGTACCTTGTGCCTTTTGTGGAAGAGCAGGGTCGGAAGTTTTTAAAAACGATTATCCCAAGCCGGCGTGCAACCAAAGAACTCTTAAGAAAGAATAAATCATGAAACTCGACGCATACGAAAAAGAATTACTTGAACTAGATGAAGCGGGAAAGATTCCGTTTACTCAGGTAGATCCAGAGGAGAGGTCTACGCTTATGGCTGCAGCCCGGGAAACCTTACAAAAAGATAAGCGGATCAATATTCGCATGTCAGGTAGGGATTTACTTTCTTTAAAGCGAAAAGCGAACCGATTTGGTATGCCTTACCAAACTTTGATCTCAAGTATTTTGCACCAATATGTATCTGGTGATCTTAAACCAACCCTAGTAGAAGAAGTTCAGTCTAGTTACTCTTCTAAGAAGAAGTAGATATTAGTTCGTCTCTCCGGTTTGGGCTTCCCTAACAAATACTTTGATCAGTTTTGGGAAGGGCGAGCGGTCGTAGCAGGAATCGTAATTGTGCAGTACTTGTAAAAAGTGCCGGCTGATGTCCGTACCCTTGGGGGCAACCAGCATTTCGGTTTCCAGTTTTAAATCTTCCGCCAGTCTCATACCTACCCGTAAATCGTCCAGAGGTAACTCGTTTACCAGGTAACGGGTGCGTGACTTGTGGAGCAGTTGCGATATGGCTTCGATCACCTGACTATCGAATTCTTTGTGCCCGCCCTTCAGTGTGGCCAAAATGACCTCGGAATCGTGCCCCTCCACTTCCAGGTAATCATACTCCAAAGCAGCGTCCAGAATCTGGTATGCTTTGTATGTATTCTCCTTATCCGGTGTTTGATAAGGTGCGGAGCTTACCAGTAAGCAATCCAGAATCTCGCGTACATTCCCTAGCCTCGGAATATGACCGAGCAAATGGGTGATAACCTCGGGGAACTTCTTTACCAGTTCCACAATCTGGGGGCGCAACTGTTTGCGCAAGAATACATTTTCTGCTTCCTCTTCCGGCAGGGTGATGGATGCCATCTGCGAAAATACCGCCGCGGTTTCCACTCGCCAGACATGAGGGTAATTCAAATACCTTGCTACTTCTCCGGCCATTCTCTTTACCCGCTGGGCACGCCCAAAAAACAAGGGCTTTACCGTGGCCAGGGTTTCAGTCAGGGCATTGACTGCCCCCACCAGGGTCTCGTGCAGGAGCACCCGTTCAGATTCCAGGAGCTCGCGTTGCCGCACCCCCGCCTGAATGGCGTCGATTAGGTCCTGTTCCGCATAGGGTTTGTCCAACAGGCGGAAGACATGACCATCGTTCACCGCCCTCATCGCATCGTGGTAATTAGCATGCCCAGTAACCAGCATGGTCGAGCAGTACGGATCCCTCCGGCTAACCATTGCCAGAAATTCAGCCCCATTCATACCCGGCAGAATTTGGTCCGATGCTACGATGGTAAACGGTCCTTCGTTTTCAAAAACCTTCATCCCCTCCTCAGCATTGAGTGCGGTGTACGGTTCGCATACTTCTGCAACAATCACCTTGATGTCATCGAGCACCTCGGCTTGGTCATCCACAAATAATACTTTGGGCAGATCCTTCGTCATGTTGGATAAATCCTAAACCCAACTTCCCCAAACAGCAATCTGCTGGAGAGGAAATCTAGAGATTTAAAAATCAGTTGCTCATCGCCTGGAGGGGCGGAGCAAACTTGGTAAGCGGGATACCTTCCACAGCGGTCTGGTATTCTTCCATGGTTGGGATACGGCCAAGGATCGCAGAGAGCACGACCACGGGAGTGGACGCGAGGAGGGATTCTCCCTTCTTGCGCTCCGAGTCCTCCACTACGCGTCCCTGAAACAGGCGGGTGGAAGTGGCCATAACGGTGTCTCCCTTGGCTGCCTTTTCCTGGTTGCCCATGCACAGGTTGCACCCTGGGCGTTCCAGATACATCATATTCTCATATTCTGTACGGGCATTGTTCTTGGGAGCATCGTCATTAAATACAAACCCGGAGTACTTCTGGAGCATATCCCAGTCTCCCTCCTCCTTCAGTTCATCAATAATATTGTAAGTTGGGGCAGCCACCACCAAGGGGGCATGA
>JAQCIX010000170.1 GCA_027593365.1 Verrucomicrobiota bacterium | reverse complement strand
TGTGGTCGAGGTCTTTGCCAACGACCGGCAAGCGGTTGCCTGGCAGCATGTTTATGATGTGGGTGATGTGGGTGTTTGCCTGTTTAGCGAAGGCGGGGTGATGGAGGTTCCGGAAGTGAAGGCATGGGACATGAAAGCCGCACTCCCCGAGGTGGCCGACCTATCGCCAGAGGGCAGTAAGTGAACTGGATTTTGTACCCCAATAATTTTTTAAAAAATGAAAAGAAAAAAAACCTCAACCATTCTCATTCTATGTATCATGTCCATGGTCACTTTGCCTATGGATGCAAAGTCTCCTCAAGGTCAACGCACAGGAAAGGTTTCCAAGAAGGAACAATACGCGGATTCCATACCTACGCCCACATTGAGCGAGGTTGCTTATGGTTCACATGAGCACCATGTGCTTGATTTCTGGAAAGCAAAATCAGACAAACCAACTCCTCTTGTCTTCGTTATCCACGGTGGGGGTTGGAGTGGTGGCAGCAAGGAGAGGCTCAGTCGTTTTGTCGATGCTCCTGCCTTGTTGAAAGCGGGTATTTCTGTGGTGGCAATCAACTACCGATACATCCACAACGCACAGGGCCTCAAGCCACCGGTGAAAGCACCACTCTTTGATGCGGCGCGTGCTTTGCAGTTTGTCCGTAGCAAGGCAGCTGAGTGGAATATAGACAAGACACATATTGCAGCGGCAGGAAGCTCTGCCGGTGCCTGTACCAGCCTGTGGTTGCTTTACCACGACGATCTCGCCGACTCTGAAAGTGATGATCCCATCGCCCGGGAATCCACCCGGCTCTATTGTGCCGCGGTCAACAACGCCCAAACCACCTTGGATCCGCAGCAGATGAAAGAGTGGACCCCAAATAGCAAGTATGGTGGGCATGCCTTTGGTATGAAGAGTTTTGACCAGTTCCTAGCCGAGCGGAAAAACATCCTGCCCTGGATACAGGAGTATTCTCCTTACGCCCTGGCCAGTTCAGACGATCCGCCGGTTTATCTTTACTATAAGGGGCCGGCACCAGCGATTGGGAAGCCTCAGAAAGACCCCACGCATACCGCTAACTTCGGTCTGAAACTTCAGGAACGCTGCGAGGAACTCGGTTTGAGTTGTGAACTGGTGTATACCGGTGCCAAAAAAGTAAAACATAAAGACGCCACCGCATACCTGATCGCCACACTCAAAATTAATTAATCAGCCAAAACACGAAATTTATGAGCCCAAAACTACTGATCGCTTTTCTTCTTCTGCCCATTTCTTTTGCCCAGGCCATACCTGAAATTGCGGGCCCAATCACAGGTGATGTTCGGGCCAATGAAGTAACCCTATGGATGTACGCTCCTCCCAAGTCCAAGTGTACTTTCAGTTACCGTGCGGAAGGTTCATCCAAGAAGAACAATAAGATGGGTAAACTCACTGCCGTATCCAACCAGGCAGCAAAGGTTCCCGGGCAGATATTCAAATCGACCATCAATGGTCTGGCACCCGATACCCGTTACCAGTACCAGGTTTCCATAGATGGAAAGGCTGACCCAAATTGGAAAGGGTCATTCAAGACCGCACCCATTGAGGGAAAATCTACGGCATTCAGAATGGCCATTACTTCCTGCATGAAAATTGGAAGACCCCAAGGCTCTTGGAACTTATTGCTTGATCAGCAACCCGACTTTCATCTCACCGTAGGCGATACACATTATGCAGATACCACAAATCCGACCGTGCAACTGGAACACCATTTAAAATACCGCAGGGAAAAGGAATTTGCCAAGGTGCTCCAACAGGTACCCACCTATGCGATCTGGGACGATCATGATTACGGTCCCAACAATTCTGATGGTACCGCCAAGGGAAAAGAGTTCTCCCTCGCGGGTTGGAAACAGGCATGGCCCAATCCACCCTCCGGCACATCCGACACTCCAGGTGCCTTTTTAAAATTCTCCCGTGGCGATGTTGATTTTTTTGTGGTCGATGGCCGCTACCATCGATCGCCCAACGAATTACCAGATGATGATAAAAAACGCATGCTGGGTGATGCTCAATTTGAATGGCTGTTGAATGGACTGAAAAATTCCAAGGCGAAGTTTAAGATCATTGCCTCCGGTAGTGTGCTAGAACACAGCAAGGTGGACGGATGGCGCATTTTTACTTTTTCCCGCCACCGACTTTTTGACGCCATCAAAGAACACAAAATTTCGGGAGTTATGTACATCGGTGGCGATATGCACAAATCCTTGGTCTGGCAGCACCATGAATCCGACCGGGTCGGTTATCCAATGATTGAAATTATGTCCTCGGGGATTACCAATGGTAAAGACCTGAGCTTTGCCACCATTGATTTCGACACCACGGTTGCCGATCCCACCGCCCGGGTTCGCATCATTTATGGCAGAGGCGAAAAAATTAACACAGACAAGATCTGGAAACTCTCCCAGTTATCCCACGTCAATAAATGATTAAAAAGTTTTACCTTATTTCCTCTTTACTCCTGGCGACACTGCTGGCCGAGGCCAAGCGGGGAGCACCTGCTGAGGTGTTGCCGGTCACAGTGGGAAATATCGAATATTCGGCCCCGCACCGAAACGGCACCCATAAGCAGATGGGCTTCATCGAAGCCCGTGCTCCCAAAAGTGGAGAATTAATCTGGAGCCGTCAGATCTATGCGGTGAAATACGATCCCGATCTGGAAGGAGATGTTCAGGATGTTTTCATAAAAAGCATCACCGTTGAGGGAAATAACCTCATCATCACCAACGAGAGGAATTCAAAGTATCAATTGGATCTGAACAGTCTCGAAGTAAAAGTAATCAAAGGATCATTGGTGGAGGAAACCAAATTTACCCGTTAAAAAAATGAGAATAACAACAACTGTAACGATATCCCTATTAATAAAATCCTTGGCATTAATTGGCCTCACTCCCGCCTTGTTGGCCGAGAGCATTGTAGTGATGTCATACAATATTCACCGCGGTGGCATTATCCACAAGAAACAACCCCTCTCCCAAACTGCCAAGGGGATCCAGTTGGCCAAGGCGGACATTGTTGGGGTTCAGGAAACCCGTTCTCCCAGGGGAGACACCTTGAAGGACCTTGCCAAGTTGCTCGGGTGGAATCATGACGAGGGGAGCGGTATCGTGACCCGTTATGAAATCGTCGAGCACTTTAAAGGTGGAAAGGATTATAAAGGTGGCATCAAGGTAAAGCTAGATTCAGATAAGCATGCCTACCTCTTTAACCTGCACCTTCCATCCCACCCCTACCAACCCTATCAGCTCCTGGGCATCCGCCCCGGGTGGCATAAGCACACCAATAATATTACCTTTATCAAGACCGAGGCAGAGACGATTGAGTGGGCCAAAAAAGCACGCGGCAAGGAAGTTGCGAAACTTTTAAAACAAATCAAAAGCCTCGCTGATCAAGATGCACCTGTTTTTGTGGTGGGAGATTTTAATGAACCTTCCCATCTGGACTGGACGGAAGCTGCTGCCAAAGCCGGTCGCCATCCCATCAAAGTCGCTTATCCAACTTCCACCACATTGGCCAAGGCTGGCTTTCGTGATTCGTACCGCACCATCTATCCCGATGAGATGAAAAACCCGGGCATCACCTGGTCACCTGCTTACAAAGTTGGTGATCCCCGTACCCATCATGACCGTATCGATTTTGTCTACTTCAAGGGCAAAGGCTTAAAGGTAAAAGAGGTAAAGATTCTCGGAGAAAACCAAGAGAACGCTGATCTTGTGGTGAGCCCTTATCCCTCCGATCACCGTGCAGTGGTAGGGACATTTACGCTTAAATAGTCCGCCGAAAGTACAAACTAATGAATAAAACCA
>JAQCIX010000169.1 GCA_027593365.1 Verrucomicrobiota bacterium | reverse complement strand
AAAGTCGCCTCAACTGCGACTGGATCGGGCCGGCTCACTCGTCCTCGGAAGTGCTGGAAAAACTCTCCACTACCCAGCGGGAAAGCTCCTTATCGGGATCATCAATAGCTTTCTTATCCAGCACGAATGAGTGTTTGCCCGTTCTTTGGGAAATGATCTTCAGCCCATGTTCAAAGTCCTTAAACTTCTTTTCACACAGGGCGAGGACAGACCGGTTCTCGGCAGTGGCTTCCTTGACCACTGCCACCTTGGCTGCTTTGCGAAAGCGTAACTCCAACCCATGCTCACGCTTAAAAGCATCCACGAAGCGGTCGACATCCTCGAGCATATTTTCATCGAGCAAATCCTGGTTGTCCTCAATCAGTTCTTTAAGGGAAGCGGATGGGTGCTTGACCGTATCTGCATCCACAGAAAACTTACGAATGGATGTGGATGGGAGCTCAAATTTAAAATCGCGAAAAATTCGTTCGAGTATGGTAACCAAGCCACGGGCCCCGGTTTTTTCCTTAGCAGCCAGCTTCGCGACCTCGAGGATCGCAGGGTGGGCGATTTCAAACTTAATCCCATAGCCCTCAAAATCTTTGCGGTATTGATCCAGGGCGTTGCCTTCGGAGGAGAGCAGGATATCGGCAAGGTCATCCTTCGTTAATTCATCACAGGCCACCCGCACGGGCAACCGACCAACAAACTCGGGTTCAAATCCATATTTTATAAAATCCTGAGTCTCTGCCTTGTTTAAAAAATTGATCCCACTTTCAGAGAGCTCCTGTTCTTCTGAAGAACCAAAACCAATGCGGTTAAGATCAAGCCGCTTGCGTACATTCTCAGCCAGTTGATCAAAAGCACCGCTGACAATGAACAGAATATTTTTGGTGGAGATAGTGGCTTTGCGTGGTTTGCCCCCGCGCTGCATCTCCATAAAGGCTTTCATTTGGCCCATCATATCCTGAGCCGAGTGCAGGTTGACCTCAGTTTCCTCCATCAATTTGAGCAAATTAATTTGCACACCCCTACCGGAAACATCACGCCCACCACGCGAGCCTTCAGCTGCGATCTTATCGATCTCGTCGACATAAATAATTCCGTATTGGGCGAGCTCGACATTGCCGTCTGCCTGCTTAACCAGGTCGCGTACCAGGTCATCCACATCATTGCCCACATATCCGGTTTCAGAAAACTTGGTGGCATCGGCTTTGACGAAAGGCACCCCAATCAATTTGGCCACATTGCGCATAAGATATGTCTTCCCCACCCCGGTGGGTCCAAGGAGTAAAACATTGGGCTTCATGTACTCGGCAGACTGGGCACGGGAGTCCTGCATACAGCGGCGCACATGATTGTAGTGGTCGCACACCGCCACGGAAAGCACCCGTTTGGCCTGCTCCTGCTTAATCACAAAACGATCCAGATAATCGCGCACCTCCTTGGGCTTGCGGTCAAAGGAGCGGATGGCATCGAGGGGATCATCCTCCGGTTTTTCCTTCTGCTTCGACTTCCCCCCTTCATCCTTGGGCTTTTCAGAGGATGCATCCTCTTCGGGTTGGTTCATGGATTGCATGAAAGGAGCAAAAGCAACCTGAAGGTTTTTATTTTTGAGAAGATCCTTGAGTTGCTTTTGAATCTCTTCCAATGGGTTATCGTCGTCTTTTTTAGACATATGAAGAAAAAATAATAGTTTGACAGGTCGTTCGTGTATCGGAATTTATGGAAACTATTACCCTAACCCCACCACCCCTTTCAATCAAACCGTTTTACCAATATGTCAAATAATCTGACGAAAAGGCAAATCGTCCAATCGATCTACGAGGGCGGCAATTACAACCACAAGCATGTGACTGAAATCGTTCAAAAAACCCTCGACCATATTTGTACAGGTTTGATCAAAGGTCAAAACATCGAGCTTCGCAACTTTGGTGTCTTTGAGGTGCAGGTACGAAAATCCAGAGTCGGTCGGAACCCAAACCAACCGGAGAAGGATGTAGTGATCCCCAGGCGTGCGGTAGTCAAATTCAAGGCAGGTAAGGAAATGAAAGCCGGGCTTTCCAAGCTCGATCTTGACGCTGTATAACCCAACTCCGCTCCGCCAGGAGCTGGGCAAAACTGGATAGATCCCTTGAATAAATTCGACACTTTACCCGGATTTCGGGAATTCCCCCCAGATGCCTGTGCCCAAAGAAACCATTTGTTTCGGGTATTCCGCACGGTTGCACGGGCTTTTGACTTTCAGGAATACGATGTGCCCGTGGTGGAACCTCTCGATCTGTATCTGCAAAAATCTGGTGAGGAAATTGCCAGTCAATTATTTCACTTCGAAGATAAGGGAGGTAGAAAAGTAGCCCTGCGTCCGGAACTCACCCCTACCCTGGCCCGGATGATTGCCGCCCGAGCCAACTCGCTGCCCAAACCGGTCAAATGGTTTAACATTGGGGAACATTTTCGTTATGAACGCCCCCAGAAAGGAAGAGGCCGATCCTTTTACCAGTTCAATGCTGATTTGATTGGAGAACCAGGAGTCGATGCCGATGCAGAATTAATCGCTCTGCTCGCCTCCATTTTCGAAACCTTTGGTCTCCGCTCCGATGATGTGGTCATCCGGCTGAGCGACCGGGTCACCTGGGTGCTCTTTCTCGATCAGCTAAATATTTGCGAAGATGCACGACCCGCCACCCTCGATGCGATCGATAAGAGCGAACGTCGAAAACCAGAGCAAACCATCGAATCCTTAAACCAGGCCAACCCGGATCGCGGAGAAGAGATCTTTGCGAAAATCCAGGAACTCAAAGGACTTAAAAACCTCGATCAAATAGTACAAAAACTGGAAACCTGTGGAGACCAGGGTAAACAAAGAGCGGACGATTGGAAAAGCCTGACCAACCGGCTGGAGGCCCATGGGTGTGGAAGTATGATTCAGGTCGATTTGTCCATTGTCCGCGGTCTCGCCTACTACACCGGTTTTGTATACGAGGCCTTTGAGGCATCAGGTGAAGGACGGGCCCTCGCTGGGGGCGGGCGTTATGATCACCTGATTAAAAAATTGTCCGGAAACTGCGACCTGCCGGCCGCTGGGTTTGCAATTGGAGATATGACCTTGAGCGATTGCCTGGCATCGAAAAACCTTTTACCACGCTATGTGATTGCCCCCGATCTTTTCCTGATCTTTGGGGAAACCGAGCGTGATATGGGCCTGCGTTTATCCTCTCATCTGCGCAAAGCGGGTCACTCCACCACCTACTCGCTCAAACCCTCCGGCTTCGGGAAACAATTTAAGGATGCTGGAAAGTCGGGTGCGAGGTACGCCATCATCCTCGGCGAGGATGAGGTGAAGCAAAGCTCGGTCAAAGTAAAGGATCTAAGAAGTGGATCCGAAGAGACCTGCAAGATTCAAAGTTTGGTGGAAAAGATAGAAGATTGGGATGGTGAGGGAGGCATCTCTGCCCAGGAATGAGTGCCGACACCCCGGACTACCATCAGGAGCTTGAAAAGAAGCGGGAAAAACGCTTCCAAAAAACAACCCGCCGGGAATGGATTAAATACTCTCTTTTTGGCGGAGCCGGTTTTCTGGCATCGGCAGCTTACCTTGCCTTTGAAGCTCAGTGGTTGGAAGTGCTGGAAAAAGAAATCCAGCTCAAGCACCTTCACCCCAAAGCCAAGATCCGGGTGCTTCACCTTTCCGACCTGCACCTCTCCTATGCGGTTTCATTAAAGTACCTAGAGGAGGCCCTGAAACTGGGGTTGGAACAATCCCCAGATCTATGCATGATCAGCGGAGATTTCATCACCGATCGACCCGAAACTGGAGAACTTCTTAAATATGGAAAACTTTTGGGTCATTTTGCTGCCAAGGTTCCCACTTTTGC
>JAQCIX010000013.1 GCA_027593365.1 Verrucomicrobiota bacterium | reverse complement strand
CTCAGGCAAAACCTTCCGGATGAATACCAACTACCGGGGAGGTGCCAGCGAGGAATACTTTTACACACCCACCCATGAACTCAAAGGGGCAAAAAGTGATGACGGCTTTGTCTGGAGTGCTGGATTTAGTGTCCGGATGAATCCAGACGGAACCAATGCGGAAATTATCGGCCATGGCTACCGAAACAGCTATGAACAAGTGGTCAGCTCGATGGGAGATCTTTTCCAAAGTGATAACGATGATTACAGCAGTTGCCGAAATTCCTATGTGCTTGAATATGGATCGGCAGGATATTATTCCCTCGATGGGCAGCACAAGTGGCAGGCAGCGAAGCGTTCAGGACAGGCGATTCAGCGAGCCCACTGGAGGCAGGACAATCCGGGCACTTTTGATACCGGTGATGTGTACGGAGCTGGAGGACCGACCGGGGTTGCCTTCTACGAAAATGGTGCCCTCGGGAAAAAATGGGAAGGTACTTTTCTTTCCTGTGAGGCATCCCGTAATGTGATTTTTGGATATCACCCCAAACCAATTGGGGCAACCTACTCCTTGGACCGGTTTAATTTCATCAGCACATCTGCATCGGCAAAAGAATTGAGCGAGGAAACTGAGGAGGAAGCTGAGAAAAGAATTCACTTTCGCCCAGCCGACCTCGATATCGGTCCTGACGGTGCTATCTACATAGCAGATTGGTACGACCCAGGTACGGGAGGGCATGCCACCCGTGACGAATCCGCCTCCGGTGCGATCTACCGGATTGCCCCCAAAGGCTTTAAATCAAAGGCCCCCTCCCTGAATTTGACATCTGTGGACGGTTCGCTGAATGCCTTAAAGAGCCCTAATCCAGCAGTTCGCTATCTCGGATTTCAGTCACTGAAGAATTTTGGCGATTCTGCCCTCCTAAAAGTGGAAGAGTTGCTGCAGGACGAGAACCCCTACCTCGCTACCCGGGCAATCTGGTTGCTCCCTAATTTGGGAGAGAAAGGAAAAAAGAAAACTACGGAACTGCTTGATTCCAAGGACAGAAACCATCGCTTGGTCGCGTATCGCAGCCTCCGCCGCACTGGCGAGAGCATGGCTACCCATGCAAAAAAGCTCGCATCGGATGAAGACGCAGGCATTCGTCGGGATGTGGCCTTGTCCTTGCGTTTTGTATCTTTCGAGCAATCCAAGGATGCTTTCCTT
The DNA here is from genome assembly GCA_027593365.1 of Verrucomicrobiota bacterium. Taxonomy (GTDB): domain Bacteria; phylum Verrucomicrobiota; class Verrucomicrobiia; order Opitutales; family Seribacteraceae; genus Chordibacter. The sequence continues at coordinate 21,907 of JAQCIX010000013.1, read as the reverse complement.
GAAATCGCCAAACAATTTGATGGCAAAGACAAAAACTATGTTGAAGCCATCGGTTTGGGAGCTCACGGAAAAGAAAGTCAAGTTTGGGCATACTTAAAAAATAAGTTGGGTTTTCAGAATTCACTTGAGTGGACAGATGCTTTTGCCCGTATCACCTGGAGACTGGGTTCGACCAAGGCCATTCCTTCCCTTAAGGAAAGGGTGCACAATGCCGGGTTTTCCATCGAAGAACGGAAGTTTGCCATTGAATCCATTGCTTTTATTGACCATTCCGACGCACCAAAAGCTCTGCTTGAGTTGGGAAACAACATACAGCAAAAGGAGCTTAACGATGCGATCGTAGAGTGGATGGTTCGTCAGGGATTGACCGACTGGGGCAAATACGATGTCAAAACAAAGCTCAAGGAGGCTGGGATCTTTGATGCCGAAGCCGTTGCACTCGTGCCCATCAGCACGCCCGAACCAACCGGAAAACCGACCCTCAAGGTGGGAGATGTGATGAAACTCAAGGGTGATCCCCATCAAGGCAGCACTACGATCATGAGATGTGCGATGTGCCACGAGGTCAATGGTGTAGGAGTAAACTTTGGACCGAGGTTGGAAGGCTGGGCGGCGAAGCAATCGAAGAGTGCCGTGATCCATGCGATTGTAAATCCATCCCAGGGAATTGCCCATGGGTTTGGGGGAACGGAATATGAGCTTACGGATGGGAATATTATCCACGGGATCACCGAAGCTTACGGAGACCCAGCGATTGTCCTATCCCAGGGAGGACTCAGTCAATTGATACCCCGGGCCAAGGTGAAGAAGTCCAGCTCGATGAAGCGATCGCTTATGCTCTCTGCAGAACAGCTCGGTTTGACCGCTCAGGATGTTGCCGATGTGGTCGCCTTTATGAAGGAGTACAACTAGACCCTTTCACTCTAGTTTGGGATCGTAAAGATTAGCTGGGTAAATCCGACTCCCGCCAGTTAACTAACTCCACCGATACGGCCATGCCCGCATCTTGGTTCACTTCGAGCAAGCAGCCCTGCATGCCAACATCCCCCTCGGCCACAGGGCATTTCCGGGGCATCCCATCCAGAAAGCGCCCCACACAGGCATCGATATCCCGACCGAGCACGGATTCACGGGGACCGGTCATCCCGAGATCGGTTTGGTAGGCAGAACCGCCCCGCAAAATACGCAGGTCGGCGGTGGGCACATGGGTGTGGGTGCCGAAAATCATCGCTACCCTACCATCGAGGTGCCAGCCCATCGCTTCCTTTTCCGATGTGGTTTCGGCATGAATTTCTGTAAGGATAAAGTCGCAGGATTCCCGAAGCTTTTCGACCAATCGATCAGCCGTAGCAAATGGGCAATCCACTTTCGGCCCCATAAAAGTACGGCCCAGTACGGTGAACAACCCTACCTTGGTTCCGCAAAGATCGAGAACGAGGTGATCCCTCCCGGGGTTGGAACCGGGTAGGTTGGCAGGGCGGCAAACAAACTCCAACCCATCGATCTCGTTGGCAAAGTTCATTTGATCCCAGACATGGTCGCCCAAGGTAATTGCCTGCACCCCCGCTTTGCGAATCTCTTCAGCGGTTTTGGCAGTAATTCCGGCACCACCGGCAGCATTTTCCCCGTTGGCAATGACAGCATCGACCCCATGTTGCTCCACAAAAGTGGAGAGGTGTGCCTTTAAAAAGTTTCTTCCTGGGCGGCCAACAATATCGCCAAGAAGTAAGAGTTTCAGCATGTTACTCAATCAGCTCGAGAGGAGTTACCTCGTGTAAAGGAAGGAAGGCTGGGAACAATTGCCAAATTTGCGATCGTGAAGAGGAATGGGCTTCGCTTCCTCAAACTCGGTATCAATCACCTTGATCTCAGTGGCCCCTCCCGTGGATCGACTGGTGAAGAAAATATGCCGGCCATCGTTTGCCCAGCAGGGTTGCATCGCGTGATCGTTCCCCCGGGTAATCATACGGCTCGCACGATTGGTAAAACTGTACTCAAAAATTTGAAACCCTCCCCCCACCGCAGCAGTGAATGCGACTCGGGAGGGATCCACCGGATTCCAGGCTGCTTCCACGCAATGCGAACTGACATTGGTCGGAATGCGGGATAAAACCCCAGTGGAAAGAGAAACTTCATAGAGTTGGGGCTTCCCCCGGGTATCCGATGTAACAATCATGCGACGACCATCTGGCGACCAACAAGGTCCAGACTCATTGCTCCTATTATTGGTAATGCGTCGGGGACGCTCATAAGGCGTATTGGCCATCCATAATTCTGGGTTACCTGAGGTGGAAAGAATCAATGCCGTCTGAGCGGTTCTGGGGTTTTGCACTGCACGCAGATTGCTGCCCTTGTAATTGGCCACAGTGGCGACCCGACGGCTGGCCAGGTCCAAATGGTAGATGTTGTTAAAGACCTTTCGGTTACTGGTAAAAAAGAGTCCTGTTCCATCATTATTCCAACTCGGATTAAAGGTCATTTTACCAAAGTCTGTCTGGGGCTTGGAATAGGTCATCATTGAATCTGAAACAAAAATCTCCTTGGCACCAGAAAGGTCGGACAGAAATGCGAGGCGACCGGAAAAGAAACCGGGAATGCCGAGGATTTCTGAAACCAAACGGTCACAGGCGAGCGATACCGCACCTTCTATGGTTGATGCTTTGCTAACAAAAGTCGCGAAGGGCTCTTTTGGATTTCCACGAGTAATTGCAACCTGAATATCATTTCCACCCGCTGAGCTAAAAGTGGCGGAAAAACGACTTTCTTTGTCCGAAGATAAGCGTAAGCCACCATGAACAAAAATGGGCTTACTGATTAAGGGTACCAAGACCTTGGGCGTCCTGCCCAGATCGATCGGGATCTGTTTCTTGGCTAACTCTCCTTCGATCGGACCAAGAACGATCGCATTATCTGCTCCTTTAACCAAGGGAAGAACCCCACAAACTGTTCCTAAAAAAAAAGCTATCCAAAGATAGCGAACCTTAAATAATTCCATATCCACACTCATGAAATATAAACTTTATTACCCGTCTCTTATCATCAAGCGAAAAACAAAGATAACTCATAAAAAAGAACCTAGGTGATGAACCTATTCAAATTCTGGGGAAAGTGAAACTTATGAGTGGCTTTTCTCCTTGCCGAGATTAGGACGAACTTGCTTGATGATTCCTTTAATTTATGAGCGAAGACCTTATTTTAAACCTACTCAAAAATGTCAAATATCCTGGCTTCAGCCGGGATTTGGTTTCTTTCGGCTTGGTTCAACAAGCAGAAATGGATGGTAAAACTGCAAAAGTGGTACTTGAGCTATCCACTACAGATCCTACCCTTCCACAAACGATCAAAAAAGATGTGGAAACTGCCCTGCTCGCAGATGATGCCATTGAATCTGCCGAAGTGATGATTCGGGTAAAGAAAAAGAAGGAAACTGCGGCTCCTACAGATGGGCCCGGGGATGAAAATTTAAGCGGAGTGAAAAGAATCATCGCCATAGCCAGCGGTAAGGGAGGTGTGGGTAAATCCACATTGGCGGTAAACCTAGCCTGTGCTCTAGCGAGAATGAAATCGACTGAGGGTGAATTCCTGAAGGTTGGATTGATGGACTGCGATCTCTACGGGCCATCTGTACCCCTATTGATTGGTGCCTCTGGAAGGCCCGAACTGGTGGGTGATAATATTTTAGCTCCAGTCGAAAGTTACGGAGTGAAAAGTATTTCGATGGGATTACTAATTGATGAAGAAAGTCCTGTTGTATGGCGTGGACCCATGATTATGAAAACCATCCAACAATTTGCCCACAATGTGGTGTGGGGCGATTTGGATTATTTGCTGATCGATCTTCCTCCTGGGACTGGAGATGCCCAACTATCGCTGGCACAAATCCTTCCACTGGATGGGGCAGTCCTGATCACCACTCCACAAAAAGCAGCTGTAGATGTGGCCCGACGTGGAGCAAGAATGTTTGAAAAGGTAAATGTTCCTATTCTTGGGGTGGTGGAAAACATGAGCTTTCTATTGGATGATGAAAGCGGCAAGAAAACCTATCTATTCGGACAAGGAGGAGGTGCCACCACCGCACAGGTACTGAAGTGTCCATTTCTTGGCGAAATCCCCATTCATGAAGAAGTGAGGTTGGGTGGTGACCATGGCACTCCAGTAGTAGTTGCCAACGAAGAAAATCCATCAAGTAAGGAAATATACCTGATTGCTGGGAAAATTACCGAGATTCTACCCTGATGAAAAAGATTTTAAGTCACCTCCATTGTAGAGATGACACAAGGGGAAGGCTAGCCCTTCTTGATTTCGCGGTGAACAGTCCGGCGACGAAGAAATGGATTATACTTCTTCTTTTCAACCACTTCGGTCTGCAACTTTTTGTTGCGACTACTTAGGTAGCGTGAAGGAGGTTTCCCTTCTTTGCGTGCTTCTGTGCACTCTAAAATCACTGTTTCTCTTGGCATAAGACTTTCGAAAATGAAGAAAATTATATTTTTCTGCAATCAAAAAGGTCCGTGGATTGGATTGCACTCGGAACAAAGTTTCAATTTGCCAAGGGTTTAAGGGAAAGACTAGATTCGTATATTATGGAATCTAATTCAACTGAAGGATTATCTCCCGCATACGAACAAAAGTTTAGAGAACTTAGCCAAGAAAAAGCCAATCAGCAGGCTGCTGAGGTCCCAAAGACAGGGAACGAATCCTCAGTAAAAGTGACCAAGTCTGATGAGGATCTCGATTTGGGAGGTTCCCTGAAAGATCACAATGCGGCTCCCATCCCAAAGGAGCATTGTGAAAAACCTGGAGAACCCATCCCGAGCGTGGATACAGTCGATGATACCGGGATTGACTGCACCCGGGAGCCAGACTGGCAGGTGGTAAAGCCAGATAATTTACCGGAAAAACCGGAACCTACTCAGGTGCATAATGACAAATACTGGGATGAGAGAAGCCTCGACCGGGAGCTTGAAGATAAAGATTTACAGGAAGAATTAATTCGGGAGGAAATGGAAAATTTTGACCGAGCTGCCCGAGAGGGTGATGACCCCGGCCGTTCCTATCAAAATGAGGTCCTTGATCCCTACTATGGTGGTGGAAATCCACCCTCCGAAAACCCCGGTTCCACGAACAGCTTGGACTCCTTCATTTAAGTATCAATTAACCATTGGTAGACTCTGCTGATTGAAGGCCCCAGAAAAAGTTGAAATTATAGGAGATTTTCTGGCCATACGCTGGAGGGAAGGGAAGGAATCCTTCTTGGATTCCCCCACCCTACGGGCCCATTCACCCAGTGCAGAACAGTCCGGTGAAGTGGATATCTTTGGAAAAATCTCAGGAGGGACGGAGCAAACCGAGTATCAGGGGGTCTTAATCAAAAAGTTCGAGTATGTTGGGAATTATGCAATCCGTATACTCTTTAGTGATGGCCATGGTTCTGGGATTTATTCCTGGGATTTATTGGAATCTCTTGGAAGTTAAGCTTCGGTAAATGTAAAAGAGGGAGATCAAGCGATACCTCGGCCACTGGTCCGGGCAAATGCCAATATCTCACTTAGGCTCGGTTCCTGTGACACTGGATAATGGTCTTCTAGGTGTTGAAGAGCCTGCGTACGGTTCAAATCTTTGCGGTAGAGGACTTTAAATGCATTCCGAATGAGCTCAATTTCTGCAGCTTCAAACCCAGCCCGCTCTAAGCCTACTTTATTGATGGAACGCACTTCTGCAGGAGAACCATCCGCCAGCATAAAAGGTGGAACATCCTGAACCAATTTAGAGCATGCAGATACCATACAATGGCGCCCCAATCGGCAAAATTGATGAACTCCCGCACCCCATCCAATATTCACATGGTTTCCAACCTCTACATGCCCGCCTAAAGCAGAGTGACTAGACATCACCAAATGATCTTCAATCTGGCAATCGTGAGCCACATGACTGTAAGCAAGAAATACATTGTTTGAACCAATCGTGGTGAAATCTTCTGATTTTGTGGCCACATGGGCAGTCACATATTCACGAAAAACATTTCCATCCCCAATTTTTAAGCCAGGTTGCCCCCCTTCATACTTGAGGTCGTGAGTGAGCCCGCCAATTAAAGCATAAGGGAAAATGGTGTTGTTTTTTCCCAATGATACTTTTCCCTCCACCGTGGCATGGTGAAGAACCCGAGTACCGTCCCCGATCTGGGCATGTGGACCAATGAAACAAAATGGACCAATCTCAACATCTGCCCCGAGTTGTGCATTCGGATCAACGATGGCTTGAGGATGAATTTTAACGGACATTACAAAAAAAGATCAGGCACCATCTCCACCATCCACGATCGAGAACATCAAGCTGGCAGAGGAGACTACTTTTTCCCCGACCTTGCATTCCACTTTAGCAGTAGCCAGTTTGTTGCCACGCACCTTATCGAGCACCGCTTCGATAATAAGCTGATCCCCAGGCACGACAGGTTTACGAAACTTTACCTTATCAGCACTCATAAAAAAGGCTACTTTTCCCTCTGCTGATCCTTTCTTGAGCAGCAAAATCCCAGCTGCCTGAGCCATCGCTTCCAGTTGCAAGACTCCTGGCATTACTGGGTGACCAGGGAAGTGCCCAGGAAAGAAAGGTTCATTTACAGAAACATTCTTTAGTGCGGTTAGACTGGTCTCTCCATCCATGGAAATAACCCGATCAATCAGGACAAAGGGGAAACGGTGGGGCAACACATCTAAAACCCTTCGGATATCGAGCTCAGTTTCATCAGGTAAAACATAGGATTTCCTGGGAGATGTGCCAACCGATGCCTTGCCTTTTTTACCAGCAGACGTCTCGATGATTTTGGAAACTAATTGAGAGTTTAAGGAGTGCCCGGGGCGAACAGCAATGATGTGTGCCTTCAACGATTTGCCCAAGAGGGAAAAATCTCCCACAATGTCGAGAATTTTATGGCGGACGAACTCATCCTCAAAGCGCAGCGGTTCCTTGGAGAGAATTTTGTCTCCTTTAATGACTATGGCACTATCGAGACTGCCACCTTGGATTTTTCCTATTTTCAGAAGTTCTTCAATTTCTTCGTAGATCGTAAAAGTACGGGAGGGAGCAATTTGAGCAACATAGGTTTCAGGATCGATATCAATGGACAGGTGTTGCACATGAATTCCACGATCGTCGGCAGATGTGCAAGTGATTCGAAGCCCGTCATGCGGCAAGGCAATGATCGAACGGTTTCCCGAGGTTACCGATACGGGCTCAGTAATTTCCCAAAACTGCCTATCCTCCTCCTGTTCAATAGGTTCCGCCTCCATGATCAAATTCACAAAAGGTCGAGAAGAGCCATCCATGATCGGAGGTTCACTGGCATCAAGCTCAATTTCGGCATTATCTATGCCGCAACCAACCAAGGCACTTAATACATGCTCTATGGTATGAACTTTGGCATTTCCGTTGGTAATGGTTGTGCTGCGGACAAGATCAGAAATATTCTCAGCGGCAGGTTTGATTTCTGGCTTTCCGTAGAGGTCCATTCGGCGGAATAAATAGCCGGAGTTAGGAGGGGCAGGCTTAATCGTTAATGTTACTTCTTCACCGGTATGAAGTGATTTTCCCTGAACCGCTCGTTCTTTGCGAATGGTGCGTTGCTTGGTTGCCATCTTCCCTTTTTTTAAGTCACTTTCGATACCCTGTAAAGGATGGAAGAAGAGCAATTAGTATGTACTTGAAAAACCAATTTGATTTTGTAGGTTTGTAAGCTTCTTGCCCAATTATTTTTAGTTTTGCCCGTAGAATCTTCAACATTCAAAAAGCGTCTAAAACGCGAATACAGAAAAACTGTGGACCGCTTGGTTAGATCGCACGCATTTCACAAATTAGCCGTGAAATTGATCTACCTAGTAGGTTTTATTATTTCAGTCATTTTGGGTGCCCTGCTCTACTTTGACAAGTAAAGGCAAACGGCCAACCCGCTACTTACCAGGAAATGGGATCGAAGATAGGCTCTTTCCGAATTTCAAAGCGTCTTCCCAAGCCAAGCAGGCAGCATCTAGATCGCCCGGCTTAATCTTTGGATCTAAAAATAACTCGATCAATCTGGGATAGCCATTGAGCCTGAGGTAATCTCCCAAGGATGCATTGGATGAAGAATGACCGATAAGGGAACGTACGAGACTGTGGGGACGGATTCGAAAATCGGTTTGGCTACGGACATTTAAGTACACACCACGGGATTCTGCTTCCCGAAAAAGATCCTGGAAGTTCGATTCATCAGAGGGGATTTGATTGTAACTAAGGGTAAGCCTACGAAGTCCTTGGATTTGAATAACTGGTGAGGGATCCCGAATTAAATTGCGGGAAAGTCCGAGCGTTTGCAGGTTTCTCAGGTTTGATAATTCAGTGAGGTCAGTTAACAGGTTGCTGTTCAAATCCAATTGAGTGAGCTTTTTTAGGTCTCTCAGGATGCGTAGGTCGCAAATTTGATTTTCCGAAAGATTGAGCCTCTCCAATTTGGCAAGCTCCCCCAAACCGTCCAATGTGTGAATGCGGTTATTCCCAAGGGCTAAAATCTTCAGGGATTCCAACTTGGACAATGGCAAGACGGATTCGATCAAATTGCCTGACAATAAAAGGGTGTGAAGCTCAGGTAACTCTGTTAATAAATTTAGCTGAGAAATTCGGTTATCATATAAATGAAGAGCTGCTAGTTTGGGCAAGTTTGCGATTTCCCCTAAAGGGTCCGTTTCTCTCTTACCATTCCCGCTTTCATCGGTGAAGGGTTCTCCGGGATCAAATTCTTTATTGCGGTTGCGGTCCACAAAGCCCTCGACCCGACCAAGCTGGTTCCCCTGCGCATAGAGATTAACCAAACCCTTGAGGTTGCGGACTCCTTCCAAATCAATTAATGCATTATTGGAAACATCCAATTGAGCGAGAGCAGGAAACCGATCAATTCCAATCAGTCCAAGTAACCGATTTCGGGATAAATTCAGGATACGGAGGGCAGATGACTCTAACAATGAAAACGAACTTAGACTGGTCAATCGGTTCCCAGAAAGATCGATGTTTTTTATTTTTTTAAGACCATGAATGGGGGAAAGGTCGGAGATCAAATTGTCTCGCAAGACCAAAGACTCCAGATTCTTTGCATGCTCCAAACCGCGGAGATCCCGGATACCCAAATCGTTTGCCTGGAGCCGAATGAGCTTATTCTCAACCAGCGACTTGGATAATTTTTGTTCGCTTACTCCAAGCGAGCGGGCAATCGCACTTTGAAGAGCAGGTTCTGGGATAATAAGATCCTGAGCATGAGAAATACAAGCAAAGACAACTCCACACAGACAAAGCAAAACTTTGGAGAAGGAATGGGTCAAGAGTCTGGTCACAAGATTATGAAAGAGTTAAGAGCGTAGTTTGGCAATTAAGTCTTTAGATTCAACTGATTCCCCAACTTGAACGAGGATATCTTCGACCACACCATCTGCAGATGCATAGAGGGTGGTTTGCATTTTCATTGCTTCAAGCACAGCAATTTTATCACCCTTCTTGATCGGCTTTCCAACACTCGTGGCAATGCTGCTAATCATCGCAGGGATCGGGGCACCGATGTGAAGAGGATTGGATGGATCCGCTTTTTCCCGAGCTTTGGCATCCCCTTTGACAGATTTATCTTCAACCAAAGTGGTACGAGCCTTTCCGTTCAGCTCAAAAGTTAAAGAACGAATTCCTTTTTCGTCCGGCTCTCCAACATTGAGAAGTTTAACAAACAATGTTTTTCCCTCTTCAATTTCAATGGAGATTTCCTCACCGACGGCAAGTCCATGAAAATAGGCCGTGGTAGGCAAGACAGAGACATCTCCATTCTTGGTACGAAAGGCTAAATAATCCTGAAAAACCTGAGGGTACATCAGATGAGCAAAAAGATCATCCTCGGTAGCTTTGCGCCCGATCTTTTTTTGCAAAGCCGTAAACTCTTTTTTCAGATCAATCTTGGGAGCCGATGCACCCGGGCGGCCTCGCATCGGTTTACGGTTACCTAAGACCACCTTTTGTACTTGTTTGGGCCAACCTCCCATCGGTTGGCCAAGATTACCGGATAAAAGATCGATCACTGATTCGGGAAAACCAGTCTCTGGAGGCAAGTTACACATATCCTCAGGCTTCACTCCCTTGGTAATTAAGAAAATAGCAAGGTCTCCCACACACTTACTACTTGGGGTAACCTTAACAATATCTCCGAGAAGTTTATTCACTTCCTGGTAGGTCTTAACCACATCTGGCCAGCGTTTACCCAATCCAAGTGAAGTGGCCTGTTCGCGCAGGTTTGTATACTGTCCGCCAGGCATTTGGTGATGAAACACTTCTGCACTTCCAAAAGGAGGGGATGTATCAAAGGGAGAGTAGTACTGTCGAACCGCTTCCCAATAAATCGACAAATCGTTCAAGGCAACCACATCCAGACCAGTAGACCTAGGGGCATTGCGAAGGGCATGAGCAATGGAGTTGAGGTTGGGCTGACTAGTACAACCCGACATGGAAGAAACGGCCAAGTCGACAACATCCACACCGGCTTCTGAGGCCTTTAAAACTGAGGCCGAGGCAATACCACTAGAATCATGGGTATGGAAATGAATGGGCAAAGATACTTCATCGCGCAGGGCCTTCACCAAACGATGCACCGCAGTCGGATGGCACAAGCCCGCCATATCCTTGATCGCAATAATATGAGCACCCATTTTTTCTAACTCCTTCGCCAGGTCGACATAGTACTTCAGTACATATTTTTCTTCCTTGGGATCAGTAAAGTCACCCGTGTAGCAAAGTGCCGCCTCACAAAGTGACTTGGTGCGCTCACTGACAGTCTCCATAGCAACCTTGAGGTTGGGCAAATAGTTGAGGGAGTCAAAGATACGGAAAACATCCATGCCCGCCTCGGATGCATGAATCACAAATTCTCGGACCACATTATCTGGATAGTTGGCATAGCCTACCCCATTGGATCCACGCAGGAGCATCTGAAAAAGAATGTTGGGAATTCGCTCCCTCAATTTTCGCAGCCTCTCGTAGGGCGACTCTCCCAAAAAGCGCATGCATGTATCAAAAGTGGCACCACCCCACATCTCCAAACTAAATAACCCTGAAAGACGGCGGGAAATAAAATCGGCAACCGCGAGCATGTCGTAGGTACGCATCCGGGCAGCAAAAAGGGACTGGTGAGCATCACGTAGAGTCGTGTCTGTAACCATGAGAGGCTTTTGCTCACGCAACCATTGAGAAAACTTCACCGCCCCTTCTGCGAGAAGCAAATCGCGAGTACCGCGTGGAGGAGCTTCTTTCGGGTCGTGTTCGGGCACAATCAAAGGGAGTGGGTTTTTGATCCGCTCACGCCCCTTGACTTGTGGATTTCCATTCACCACAATTTCACCCAAATAGTTGAGTAAGCGGGATGCCCGGTCTCTTCTTGCCTTAAAGCGAAAGAGCTCAGGAGTGACATCGATCATTTTCGTGGATGCACGACCCTCTACAAATTCTTTATGCGAAATTACATTTTCAAGAAATGGAATATTGGTTTTGACCCCACGGATACGCATTTCTCGAAGAGCCCGGTGCATCCGATCCAATGCCTGACTAAGATTGGGTCCAGATGTGGTGATTTTGACCAGCAAAGAGTCATAAAAAGGAGTAATAATCGAACCGGTATCGCCCATTGCTCCATCCAAACGAACCCCAAAACCAGCAGATGAACGGTAGCTTAAAATTTTGCCATAATCCGGAGTAAATCCTTTTTCAGGATCTTCGGTTGTCACCCGACATTGTACGGCACATCCATTTCTAGGTATATTTTCCTGCTTAGGAATACCGATTTTTTTACCGTGCAAAGACTGATCCATCGCAACAAGAATTTGCGAACGAACGATATCGATTCCGGTAATTTGTTCGGTCACGGTATGCTCGACCTGAATCCGTGGATTCATCTCGATGAAAAACCACTCATTGGTGTCCTGATCGAGAAGAAATTCAACAGTACCAGCGTTGTCGTAACCGATTTTTTCGGCCAATTGTACACCCGCATCACAAAGCTCTTTCACTACTTTATCTGGCAGTCCAATGGAAGGAGCCACTTCCACCACTTTCTGGTATCGGCGCTGAACAGAACAGTCTCGTTCGTGAAGATGAACCACATTGCCTTTACGATCACCCAGAATTTGTACTTCTAAGTGCTTAGCCCTCCCCACATAACGCTCCAAGAAGACAGCTGAGTTTCCAAATGCACGCTCGGCTTCGCCTTGGGCCTCCTCCAACATGGGCTTGAGGTCTTTTTCTTCCATCACAACACGCATTCCGCGGCCTCCTCCACCAAACGCTGCTTTAATGATTAAAGGAAAGCCGATTTTCCGGCCCCATTTCAGGGCTTCACTTGGGTTCGACACTGGGTTTGGGGTTGCAGGCAGAGTCGGCACACCTGCTTCATCAGCAGCTTTTTTGGCAGCTACTTTATCCCCCATTCGCTCAATCAACTCTGGGCGGGGGCCGACAAAAGTAATTCCTGCCTCATCACAGGCACGGGCAAAGTTTGGATTTTCAGAAAGAAATCCATAACCAGGGTGAATCATATCAACCCCCTTTTCCTTCGCCAAAGTAATAATGGAATCGATATCAAGATAGGCAGCTACTGGGCCTTTTCCTTTGCCCACTAAATAGGCTTCATCTGCTTTGAAACGATGAACACCAAAACGATCTTCCTCGGCATAAATTGCGACTGTACGCAGGTTTAATTCAGTAGCAGAACGGAAGATTCGAACTGCAATTTCGCTACGATTGGCTACTAGCAATTTTTTCATAAATCTGGAAAGGGGTGAAGATTCACAGGGTAAGCCAATCAATGCCCCGAATTGCTCAAATCTTCAACGCCAAAATAGGGTAATGAACAGAAACGGCGGAAAACAAGTTCCGAAAAGGATCGAGCGAATGGATTAAAAGACCAGCTCGCCCGTCCAGGCGAACCACGGATCAATCCATCGCTTCAATCCAAAAAAATAAGCAAGTGCAGCCAATGCAAGATAAGGGCCAAAGGGAATCTCTACGCCTAAGCCTATTTGATTCTCATCCTTGGATGTGAAGATCTTATATTTCTGACAGACCAAAATTGGGATCAATAAAATACAGCCCAAAACAGCACCTCCAAAAATACAAAAGACCGCTCCTTTCCATCCGCAAAATGCCCCTATACATCCAAGCAGCTTCACATCGCCCTCTCCCAGTGCTTCCCGGCCAAAGGCCCGACCAGCCACAGCTCCTATCCAGTAAAGAAAGCCTGAACCGATTAAGATGCCGGTCAAGCTGCTCAATGCGGCACTCACATTATGAGTAATACCTTGAGCGTAAACCAATCCCTGAAGGTTGGGAAAATAAACGGAAAGAAATAAACCTGCAAAAGCTCCCCCGATGCTGAACCGGTCCGGAATCAACATCGTTTCAAAATCAATAATGACAACCGCAAGCATGATCCAACCAAATAAACAAGAGGCGATCAGAACCCCAAGGTCTCCATGTACGGAAAAAGCATAGAATTGCCATCCAAACAAGCATCCCACCAAAAGCTCTACCACAGGATAGCGAAAAGAAATCCTACTTCCACAGCATCTTGCTTTTCCACGGAGGATAATCCAACCCAGCACGGGTAGATTCAAAAACCATGGAATAGGTTTCTTACAAGAGGGACAACTTGAACGCGGAAGGACAACCGATAGATCCCGGGGTACCCGATAGGCCAAAACATTAAGAAAACTACCCATACAAGAACCTACAAAAAAACCAACCCACAACAGAGCAATCTCAGTGTCTAGTAGATACTCCACTGCCAAAATTATCGAGAGATCGCGGCTCGGGCAGCCTCACTCATCGCTTCAATCGAAACCTCCCGACCAGACCAAATCTCAAGCGAACGAGCGGCTTGACCGACCAACATCCCAAGTCCATTCGCCACTGGATAACTTTTTTTCTTTGCTTCGGTCATAAGTCGGGTAACGGCGGGGTTGTAAACCATATCATAAACATAAAAGTTCCCATCTACCTGTGTGAGATCAACTGGAGAAGGATCCTCACTCTTCAGCCCCAAAGAAGTGGCGTTGATGATGAGAACCGGTTCCTTGCTTCCAGCAAAAGGGTTTAAAAAGGATTCAAGAAGGAGAACTTCCTGATTCAATTCATTTTCCTTCAAGGCGGAGGAAAGCAATTGGGCACGGTCGATCGAACGATTGTATATCGCTACCTTTTCGCAACCCTCAAAGATACATTGAGCAACTGCAGCCCGGGCAGCTCCACCTGCTCCCAAGACGATTACCTGAAATTCTTTCAGGGAAATAGTAAAGGCGTCCTCAATGGCTTTGGATAAGCCAATTCCATCCGTGTTATACCCCTTCCACGCTCCGTTTTCCCAGCTGAGCGTATTGACTGCACCCATGATCCGGGCCTGTTCATCCATCAAACTAAGATGAGGCAAAACATCTACTTTATGAGGGATGGTCAGGTTTAAGCCCCGATACCCATGATCTGCGAGGATCGGTAACGCCTTCGCCAAAGAGGCTGGTTCTACTTCGATCTTATGATAACTCCATCTGGAAAACTCCTCGGATGAATCAGCTAATACCTTCAAGGCAGCTGTGTGAATTTCGGGACTTATCGAATGCTTGATTGGGTGACCCAGCACCGCGAGGCCAACCTGATCAGGTTGAAGTTTTGGAAGATCATCTAACAGGAAGGTTTCTTTAAGCATTGGATGCTTCCTGGTGCACTTTCTCAAATTCATGAACAAAGGAGGTAAATAACCTTTCTTTCGCTGAATCGTTCAATGAATTGTAGTGACGAGATAAATTGCGACATGCCCTTGTTAGCGTTTCAGCGACCGTCACAGGCAGTAAGTTGGCACCGGATTCTTCATCTGGAAGCACGCCCAACTTATCCTCCATCTGCTCCAATTCCATAAACCGGCCACCCGCCCAACAATCGATGTAAAATGGATGACGCTCGGCAAAGCATCCAACCATAAATCTTCCGGGCGTACCAATAGGGTCCAGCTCAAAACCAATCCTCCGTGCAACCAAAATGTAAATTGCACAAAGTGTAATCGGAAGGCCTTCCCTGCGATCCAATACAAGATGTAAAAAACTGTTATCCGGATTCTCGAAATTTTCCCGGGCACCACGAAAGCCAAACTCATGAAAAAGAACCCGATTTAGAACTTCGCAGGTTCCTCTGGGGCTAGAAGGTTGAAGCAATAACTCCCGGCAACGATCGGCTAATTTATCAAGAAAGAAAGAATAAGTTGAAGTGTCAAAATCTGGATAAACCGTACGATCCAACAAAAACCAACCCGTTTCCAATTCATAACGCAAAGATCGAATGAATTTTAAAAAATCTCCCGCTCCATCAATCCAGCCGAGTTTCTCAATCATGTTTTGGGCGTGCTTGGCCAAATATGGGTCTTCGCCCTGAGACATGCCAAGTAAGAATTTCTTTCCCTCTTCAGGGATGGTTTTTAAAAATTGAATTAAACCCGCTCGAACGATCTCCGATTCGTCGTCCAAGAGAGAAGTTAACGCACTCCATGAATAATGGGAGGGGTTAGACTTATTTTTTGGGTTCTTCATTTCTCCCTACCCTCGCGCTTATTTTTCCAGTCGGCAAGATTTGGTTTTATACAATTTACAGGAGATTTCGAACCAGCCTAGAACATGGGCTTTCACCTTGTAAAAAATTGCCACTTAAGGCATGTTATAAACTTTGAATTCAAATACCTACCTATGAGCACCCAAACCATATCATCCACCAAACCTGAAGTATCAGGCGAGCTCGGTCCCGCCATGAAAGGTGCAGATGTTCTTGTATCTGCACTGGAACGTGAGGGTGTCGATGTGGTCTTTGCCTACCCTGGAGGTGCTTCCATGGAACTCCATCAATCCCTCACCCGTTCTGAAAAAATTCGGACCATTCTTCCTAGACAGGAACAAGGTGGTGGATTTATGGCTCATGGGTATGCCAGAGCTACCGGGAAAGCCGGGGTTTGCATGGCCACATCTGGCCCTGGAGCAACCAACTTAGTGACATGTATTGCAGATGCTTTCATGGACAGCATACCTCTCGTTGCCATTACCGGTCAGGTTTACCAGCAATTTATTGGAAAGGCAGCTTTTCAGGAAACCGATTTCTTTGGAATGACCCTTCCGATTGTGAAGCATAGTTATTTGGTTCTCACTGCTGAGGACTTACCCAAAGTGGTTAAGGAAGCTTTTTATCTGGCGACTAGTGGCCGGCCTGGTCCCGTCGTAATTGATATTCCTAAAGATGTTCAACAAAAGGTTTTTGAACCCTTTTTTCCTGACGAAGTGGGTGAATTGGCCGGATACAAATTGGATAATCCCAAAGCCACAGATGATGAACTCGTTGAAGCTCTCAACCTCATTTCGAAGGCGAAAAAACCTGTTCTTTATACGGGCGGTGGAATCATTTCCTCGGAAGCACATCAGGAATTAAGAGAATTTGCTGAGCTTACGGGCCTACCCGTAGCTCATACTTTGATGGGTTTGGGTGCTTTTGATCCTGACCATGAGCAATCTCTTTACTGGTATGGCATGCATGGTACGGTTGCCGGAAATTGGGCGGTTTGTGAGAGTGATTTACTTATCTGTGCAGGTGCCCGATTTGATGACCGGATTACCGGTCTGGTAAGCAAATATGCCCCGAATGCTTATGTCATTCACTTCGATGTGGACCAATCTGAACACAATAAAAATGTTCATGCCCATTTCCCAATAAAATCTGACATAAAGTATGCCCTCAAGCGTATGTCGGAAATTATTCAGAAAAACGGCTTTGATAAACCCGATCTTTCCGAGTGGAGTAAAACCATTGCTGGATGGAAAGAAGAATATCCTTTTAAGTACGAGAAAGGTGAGCACATTACATCTCAGGAAGCGGTTGATGTGTTGTACGAGGAGTCCAAAGGAGATGCGATCATCACCACCGGCGTGGGGCAGCATCAAATGTGGGCTGCTCAGTATTATCGTTTCAAAGAACCCAGAACCTACATCTCATCCTTGGGCTTAGGGACGATGGGATTTGGATACCCGGCAGCTGTTGGAGCCAAGGTGGCCCGTCCTGATAAAGAGGTCATTGATATAGATGGTGATGGATCCTTCTTAATGAATGTCCAAGAACTCGCCACCGCTAAAATTGAGAAGATCAATGCCAAATGCCTACTCCTTAACAACCAGCACTTAGGTATGGTGGTCCAGTGGGAAGACCGTTTTTACGAGTCAGTTCGCGGTCATACGATTTTATGTGATCCAGAAAATATTGGCGGTCCCGATAACTTGGATGCGATTTACCCCGACTACATTAAGATGTGCGAAGGTTTTGGCGTAAAAGCGAGAAGAGTTTCGAAGAGAGAAGAATTGCGTGAAGCCATGCGAGAAATGCTTGATACGGATGAGCCTTATTTACTCGAGGTGATCGTTCCATACACGGAGCATGTTTTGCCCATGATCCCACAGGGCAAGTCGGCCAAAGAAATACTGACAGATTAATTCTTCGGGTTTTCCCGTAGAAAACAGATCCGTGAAGGATGCCTAAGCTTGCGCAAAGCATGGGCTTCAATTTGTCGAACACGCTCGCGTGTGACCCCCATTACCCGGCCAATTTCCTCCAAAGTTAGTTGCCTGCCAGGTGAGTTTTCAGACACCCAAATACAGGCTGCACGAAGTCTCTCTTCAGGCGTTCCCTGAAAAGATGGTAATATCATATCCTCTGCTTTGCTTCCAGCGTTTACCACAGTCTAAACTAACACCGAAAATTAGATTATGCAAAATTGCTCCATTCCCAACGAGGGAAAGCATTCATTAAAAAGTGAAATCTTCGTCCGATATCGGATGACCAACCGGTAAATCTCTGGTGGCGTACCCGTTCAATACTTCAGTCCATCGACTGGGACATAAACCATCCCCCGGACGGGCAACTCGAATGTTTTCGGGTGACAAAAGATCTCCCGCTTGAATCGGAGATGAGACAAGGATCGATCTTTTGAAAAAAACTGGTTTCTGAGGGATTACACTTCCTGAAATTGCCAAATGAGTCGTATGTACTGCCTGAACGAGATCAGCAAATTCATCGGGCAGCATGGAAAAACCGCCGTCCACAGATTTTTCTTCACGATCGAGGCAAAGATGTTTCTCAATCACCCGTGCTCCTAATGCGGTGGAAGCAACCGCGATCAAATGACCCAACGAATGGTCTGATAATCCAAAAATAGTGTTATATTTCTCTTTGAGAAGAGGCATATCCTGCAGACAAAAGTCTTTGGGCTCAGCTGGGTATTCACTCACACAATGAAGAAGAATTACTTCGGGGCACCCAAATTTTTTGAGAACCTCCATTGCACGCTCAATATCCTTACATTGAGAAACCCCTATACTCGCTAAAACAGGTTTACCAGTGGCTCCAATTTTTTCGAGCATAGGAAAGTGATTCATTTCAAAGGAGGCAATTTTATACAGAGGAGGATCGATGGTAGCCTCCAAAAAGTCTACGGCACTTTCATCAAATGGAGAACTAAAACATATCAAACCAAGCTTCTTCGCTTCTTCCGAAATTTCTCTATGCCACTCCCAAGGAGTCATCGCATCCTCATATAAATCATGCAGATATTTACCCTTCCATAACCCAGATTTTAATAAAAAGCGCTCATCTTTCCCTTCCACAGTAATCGTATCAGGTCGGTAAGTTTGTAATTTGATCGCATCCGCCCCTGCCTGTTTTGCGGCAGAGACTAGATCAAGGGCTTTATTCAATTGCCCTCCATGATTCCCAGACATCTCCGCAATCAAAAACGGAGGAAGAGAAAGGTTAGCGATTCGGGAAACGATATCCAAGATCAGCAGAAATTACTTGGGCAAATAATCAGCCAGCAGATCGGTAAGCTCTTCAATACTCAAGAATTCACAATTTTGATTACTGGCATAATGAAAGCCTTCTGAACAACTAACTCCACCAAGAATTCCAATTTTATTTCCCCAGAAAGCCTGAACGGGTTGAATCACAAAATGGTCATCAAATTCCAATACATTTCTGGCTTCATCCGATGGGATTAAAATTTCATGCATCTTTTCTCCAGGCCGCAAGCCGATTATGTTTTTCTCGCAGTCAGGTGCCAACACATTGGCAAGATCACTCACTGTACATGCAGGAATCTTGGGCACGAAGAGTTCTCCCCCAACCATATTCTTAAGACTTGAAAGTACAAAATCCACCCCTTGCTGTAATGTAATCAGGAAACGAGTCATATCCGGATTGGTAATGGTAATGGAACCGGATTCTCTTTGCTTTTGAAAAAGTGGTATGACACTCCCCCGACTACCCACAACATTGCCGTAGCGAACCACAGAAAAGGTAGTTCCTCCAACACCTGCATAGCTGTTTGCAGCTATAAACACTTTATCTGAGCAAAGTTTGGTCGCTCCATACAAGTTAACTGGGTTGACTGCTTTATCTGTACTCAAGGCAACCACTCTCTTCACTTTTGCCTCAATAGCCGCCTCCACAATATTTGTAGCACCGTTCACATTGGTCTTGATGAACTCATGAGGGTTATACTCAGCCGCAGGAACCTGTTTGAGGGCAGCGGCGTGGATAACATAATCCACATCACGCATGGCTAAACAAAGCCTGTCTTTGTCACGAACATCTCCCAAGAAAAAACGCACTGATTTATCCTGAAACTCAGGATCTGCCTGCATTTCTGACTGCTTCCATTCATCCCGTGAGTAAACAATCACCCTCCTAGGTCTGGATGTACGAAGAATATTACGAATAAATTCTTTGCCGAATGAACCGGTTCCACCGGTGATTAATATGGATGAATCGTCGAGCACTTTATTAGATAAATTGAAGAATCATTATCGGCAGATAGTTAAGAAATTACAACGAGTTTTATCCTGATAAGGAGTCATCGTTTTGATCTAGAAAAACTTTCTGAAAAACTTTCAAAAGTTTTTTTGGAAAGACCCAACACCGTATCGATGTCTGACTGATTCATTGCATTACTTATAAACCAATTGTGATAAGGGTGAAAAAACAAGCCATTGGATGCAGCCACTTTGCAAAGGGCTTGAATTTGGTAGAGATCGTCATCTCCATCTATCCATGGATATGGCATTGAGGAGACCCCAGTCATTTGTAGTGGGATTTCAAATTGGTTCGCTAATTTTTCAAACTCCGAACAAAAATACCTCCCTTTTGTCATAACAGAAGAAGCCACTCTTTTTTCAATAGAAAGATTTAGAGATGCCATGGATGCGGCCATTGCATAGGCATCATTCCAACTACTTCCTGTAAGAAAGACGTCAGATGCAGCATCCCTAAATTTCTCAGTCCCCACACAAGCCGAAATAGCATAACCATTACCCAAGGCTTTCGAGTAAACAGTCAGATCGGGAGTAAAACCAAAATAATGGTGAGATCCCATGTCATCCAGTCTCCATCCACAGCGAACATCATCCAAAATCAAAGCAGTTTCATAAGTACGGCAGAGATTTTCAACGGTACCCCAAAATGAAGCGTCGGGTAAAACAGAGGGAGCAAACGAAGGATGGTGATAAGGAGTGAGAATAACCGAAGCGATTTTACCAGAATATTT
Organism: Verrucomicrobiota bacterium; assembly: GCA_027593365.1. Lineage (GTDB taxonomy): Bacteria > Verrucomicrobiota > Verrucomicrobiia > Opitutales > Seribacteraceae > Chordibacter. The sequence goes on along the minus strand of JAQCIX010000013.1, from coordinate 1,245 downwards.
CTTAAAGAGAGATTCAAGTTGCTCTGAATCATTCCATTCAAATTCCAAAATATGTGAACGGTCTGAAGAAATTCTGCCACCAAGACCCGGGTCGCACCAAGCATCCACTCCATGATAAGCTCCTTTTGCTTTTACCACATATTCTCTCCCGCTCTGTTCTCTAGATACACGAAGTGCCCAAGAGGTAAGGTCAGATCCATTTTTGGCAAAAACCGCCCAATCAGCAAAGTCAATTTGACTGACAAGCTTTTCTGCAAGCTCCACCATAAGAGAGCTTGGTTGGTTAAAGACGCCCCCCCACTCTCTTTGAGCTTCAACCGCTTGCTCCACAGATGGATTTTTATAACCATGAAGGACCGCTCCAAATCCGCACATAAAATCATACCACTCCTTACCATCGACATCGGTAAACCGGCAACCATCAGCTGATTGACAATAAAGAGGGAAATCCGTTGGGAGACCTGCACCCGGAGCCATATGTCCATAAATCCCCGAGGGAATAACCTGGCATGCTCTATCATACAGAAGGTTTGATTGATTTCTTGGATTCATTTCGGACGAGGTATCGATCTTTGGACCATCCTTGCAACATATCCAAATTTATCAAGCATAGGGATTCTCCCCAAAAGGTGAATCCTGCCATCGGTAATGCCCACCCAGGAATTAATTAAGCCCAGGGAAGATTGAATAGCGACTTCCTCATTTTGAAATTCCAAACCTGCCGTGGAAATTGGGTGTTCTTGGACATGGGTAACGACCCATCCAGAACCTTGATCGTAAGAGATGTAAAAACCTTCCTGTTTTCCTCTCACCCGAACAAGCAAAGAATTCGCCTTTTCATCTGCGAAGACCAAGGATGCAGACTGGTGGTGGTTGAGGTATACGCAAATTGCAATCAAAGATGAATAAATAAGATTTTGCACATCCGTTGGAGAAGCTTTGGAATGAAATCGTCGTCCTATTTTCCAAAAACCCAATAAAACTTGTAATGACTTAAATGGTCTCCTCAAAAAAGAAGTCAGATTAGGCAATCCAAACTTATGTTCTATAAGTTGATTGAGTTGCTCGTCTTTGAAAACTAGGATATCTCCAAAAGAAATTTGATGATGGGGAAGAAGCCTGGGCTTCAAGCACTCCCCCATTTTTTCGTTAAATATCTGACTGCCAAAAGCATGTATCGATAGAGCTGCGGCAAGTACCGGTAATCTTTCGTGATCGACCATCTAGAAAATCAGCGGAGTAGAT
>JAQCIX010000012.1 GCA_027593365.1 Verrucomicrobiota bacterium | reverse complement strand
CATCCTTCAAGCTTTGACTCCTCAAAAGTAGGTAAGCGCTGGACTCTTCTACCTTCTTCGCTGGGTCAAGGGAACCCGTCGGGTAGACAAATCGTTTAGCAAACCAGACCAACCTAGCTTTTCTAATCGTTTGCTCATCTCCCGAAAACCACGCCCGTAGACATAATCATCACTCATCTGTAAATTTTTGCGTAAAACATCGGCTAATTTACTGGTGTCTTTTTGTAAGGCATGCATCGAAAGCAGATTGCAAAAACCTTCCACGGCCGGTGGGGAGGCATCAATATAATTTTCGTTTAACCAGACATGGCCAAACTCATGAGCCAATACGGAAACACACTCGGCCACCGGCAGCCCCGACAACACCCAAACCTCATGGGAAAAAGTGGTTCCTGCATTGGGACCACCTGTTATTGTACGAAAGGTAGTAAGGGTTAAGCCACGTAAACTTCCCCGACCATGAGCCCGTTCGATCTCACGGTTCAGGGTATCCTGAGAGACCATCTTCATTGAGAGAGCCCCCGTTGGTGTAGGTAACCCCAGTTCAGACAAACCCAGACGAACCCGCCTGGATACAGCCTGCAGTTGAGTGACATCACTGACCGCTTCCTTTAGGCATGGCAGGCAACTGACTCGCTTATCGGGAAAAATCTGTTCGGGTCGAATCGTTTTGGGAGAAATTAACCTACCGCAACTCCCACAGGAATGAGCCTGTCGAAAGTGCTCATTATGGACCATTCCACCCCATTCATCTCTTCGGATGGCCTGGCGATCCATGAAGGGACGCTCGCAGACAAGACAGGTAAAACAGGATGGATGGTAAATCTCACTCCCCGCTTTCATCTGGTCTCCCTGCACCGTTTTTAAACAAACCATGCACCGTTCCTCCTTTTGCCAGTTGAGCAGATATGCCCGGTCTGCTTCTGAAAAACGGGTGACAGGAAAAAGATACTCACGCCCATCGATCCGTAAAGTTACTTGATTGTCCTGAACAGAAAGTAGCTCTCCTTCACTTTGGCTCCCTTCCACAGTTGTCCAAGTACGGGCAGATAGGTTGGTACTTAAAAGAATGAACCCAATCAGGCAAATACCCAGGTGCTGGGTATGGCTGATCTTCAAGAGCCGAGAATTCCTTCCCAGAATTTAATTCTTTCCGAAATTTGATTGGGCCCAGGCATGCCGGGTTTTTCACGCTTGGCAAAGGCACGGGATAAATCAAAGACCTCACGCCAATCCTTTCCGATTTGCGGGCAAATGGATTGGGCATCCTCATCGGATAATTCGGGCAGGGAGATTTGGGACTCTTCCGCACGAGCCACAAGGGCACCCACCACATGATGAGCCTGCCGGAACGGGATGCCCAGTTCGACCAGATAATCGGCGAGGTCCGTGGCCAAAAGCAAAGGATCGGATGCTGCCTCCAGGCATTTTTCCTCATTAATTTGGGCACCATCCAATGCACCCGCTGTGACCGCAAGGCAAATGGAAAGCTGATCAAAGGAATCAAATACTGGTGGTTTATCCTCCTGAAGATCCCGGTTGTAAGTTAAGGGTAGGCCTTTGATGGTGACCAATAAATTGGTAAGATTGCCAATGACCCGGCCGGTTTTTCCACGAATTAGTTCAAAGCAATCCGGGTTTTTCTTTTGAGGCATCAGGGATGAACCGGTGGTGAAAGCATCAGGTAAGCGAAGGTATCCAAACTCCGATGAATTCCATAGAATCAAATCTTCTGCCAATCGGGAAAGGTGAAGAGAACATAGAGAGCAAGCGGAAGCAAACTCCACGAAAAGATCCCGGTCGGCCACCGCATCCATTCCATTTGGGGTGAGCCTCGGTTCTCCTTGCTCGTCCACAAATCCAAGGGCTTTGGCAACGAGAGCACGATCCAAGGGAAGAGTGGAACCGGCGATCGCACCGGAGCCCAATGGGCAAACATTGGCATGATTGGCCACATTGGAAAAACGTTCGTGATCGCGCCCAAGCATCTCCACATAAGCCAATAAATGATGACCCACTGTAACGGGTTGAGCCCGTTGTAAGTGGGTGTATCCTGGAATAGGGGTAGTCGCATGGTTTTTTGCCAGGGCAAGCAGAGAGGACATCGTCTGCTCGATTCCCTCACGCAACTGGGAACAGGCATCCTTAAAAAACAAGCGCACATCTGTGGCGACCTGATCGTTTCGACTGCGTCCGGTGTGCAACTTATCCGCTGCTTCGGTCTTGGCGCGAAGGGCCTGTTCCAAATTCATATGAACATCCTCCAGTTCCATCTTCCACAGGAAGTCCCCACATTTTACCTCTTCAGCAAGTTCCTTAAGACCGTTTTCAATCTGATTGAATTCATCCTGATTTAGGATACCCACGGCCAAAAGCATGGAAGCATGACCCAAACTCCCCTGCAGGTCGTATGGAGCAAGTCGTTGGTCAAACGAAACAGACTCGCCAAATGCGAGCATCAAAGAGTCGGGCCCGTCTTTAAAACGTCCACCCCAGGTGACCTGTTTCCCATTTTCTGACATGGTTCATATCATCCCAAAGTGGGAAACATCCCGCAACCCTATTTGATCTACCCGGGGGCAGAGAGATGGGGATTTTAAGAAAAGACTTTTTTGATCTTCGCTTTGGCGTAATCGCGGTTGAGTTTGGCGATATAATCCAAGGAAATGTCTTTGGGGCAGGCTGCGGAACATTCGCCGTAATTCCGGCAGTTTCCAAAACCAGCTTCATCCATCGCCGCAACCATATTGAGAACCCTCGAATCTTTCTCTGCCTGCCCCTGAGGAAGCATATTTAAATGACCTGCCTTGGCAGAGGTAAAAAGCATTGCAGAAGCATTTTTACAGGAAGCCACACAGGCTCCACAACCAATACATTGAGCGGCATCCATCGCCAGATCGGCATCTTCCTTGGGTACAGGAAGAGCGTTTCCATCGGGTGCACTTCCGGTACGAACGGTGATGTACCCTCCTGCTTGAATAATTTTATCAAAAGCGGAGCGATCGACCACAAGGTCCCGAATCACCGGAAAGGCTTTGGCCCGGAAAGGCTCGATGGTGATCGTATCCCCGTCCTCAAACTTACGCATGTGTAACTGGCAAGTGGTGGTAGAATTTTCAGGGCCGTGGGCGAAGCCGTTAATATTGAGGGAACATGTACCACAAATGCCCTCGCGGCAGTCGTGATCAAAAGCGACGGGTTCTTTGCCTTCCTCTAATAATTGCTCGTTGAGTTGATCGAGCATTTCGAGAAAGGAGGAGTCCTCAGAGACTCCATCAAGCACATGAGATTCGAACCGGCCTTCGGTCTGCGGGCCATCCTGCTTCCAAACTTTGAGAAATAATTTCATGGCAATTTTTTCCTTATTTGTAACTGCGCACAGCGAGTTTAACTTCTTCAAATTTTAAATCCTCTTCATGGCGGGCAGGAATCTCCCCTTCTCCTTTATATTCCCAGACCGCAGCGTGAGCAAAATCCTCATCGTTACGGGTAGCTTCCCCGTCCTCTGTCTGGAACTCCTCCCGGAAGTGTCCTCCGCATGATTCATTCCGATCCAAAGCATCGCGGCAAAGAAGTTCACCGAAATCGATGAAGTCGCGTACCCGGCCGGATCTTTCCAATTCCATATTGTACTCCTCCCCTGTACCGGTAACGAGAAGGTTTTTGTTAAAATCATCCCGAAGGTCTTGGATCTGACCAATCGCTTTTTTCAAGCCTGGTTCATTTCGGGCCATGCCTGCATAATCCCACATAATTTGGCCGAGTTCTTTGTGGTAAGAGCGAGAGGAGCGCTTTCCCTTGGCTGAAACCAATTGACTGACGCGTTCTTTTACAGATTCCATCGTTTGACGGGCCGCTTCGCCATCCGGATCGATTCCTCCAGGACTGATCGTGGTCAGATAATTTCCAATGGTGTATGGAATAACAAAGTATCCATCACTCAGTCCTTGCATCAATGCACTGGCTCCGAGGCGGTTTGCTCCATGATCGGAAAAGTTAGCTTCACCCAAAACAAAACATCCAGGGATCGTGCTCATCAAATTATAATCCACCCAGAGACCTCCCATCGTGTAATGAATAGCAGGATAAATACGCATGGGTCGCTGGTATGCATTTTCCCCGGTGATCCGCTCATACATCTCAAAAAGATTTCCATAACGTTCACGAATCACATTCTCACCGAGACGGTTGATCGAGTCTTCAAAGTCGAGGTAAACCCCACGGCCACCAGGCCCAACCCCACGGCCTTCGTCACAGGCTTCCTTAGCTGAACGGCTGGAGATATCTCGAGGGGCTAAATTACCAAAACTTGGGTATTTTCTCTCTAGGTAGTAATCCCTGGCATCCTCGGGAATTTCGGAAGGTGCTTTGCCACAGTCTTCCACATTCTTGGGAACCCAGACGCGTCCGTCGTTACGCAAGGACTCTGACATTAAAGTTAATTTGGACTGGTGGTCTCCGGAGACAGGGATACAGGTTGGGTGAATTTGGGTAAAACATGGATTCGCAAACCCGGCCCCCCTGCGGTAGGCACGGAAATTAGCGGTCACATTACAACCGATCGCGTTGGTTGATTTGTAGTAAACATTGCCATAACCACCTGTACAAAGAAGGACGGCATCGGCTGTCCATACCTTGAGCTCACCTGTGGAAAGGTTGCGGGTGATAATCCCTTTGGCGTGCCCGTCGACTACAATGAGATCGAGCATTTCCTGCCTAACATGCATTTTAACCTGACCCGATGCAATTTGTCGGCTCAAGGAAGAATATGCACCAAGGAGGAGTTGTTGCCCGGTTTGTCCACGAGCATAAAAAGTACGACTAACTTGAGCACCCCCAAAGGATCGGTTGGCAAGCAACCCACCGTATTCTCGGGCAAAAGGAACACCTTGGGCCACACATTGGTCGATGATGTTTACGCTATTTTGGGCAAGGCGATGGACGTTGGCTTCCCGGGAACGAAAATCTCCACCTTTGATAGTATCGTAAAAAAGACGATGCACACTGTCTCCATCATTCTGGTAATTCTTGGCACCGTTGATCCCACCTTGGGCGGCGATGGAGTGGGCACGGCGTGGAGTATCCTGGTAACAAAAACAATCCACATTGTAACCAAGTTCGCCGAGGGTGGCGGCCGCAGAACCACCTGCTAATCCAGAGCCGACTACAATGATCTTAAATTTCCTTTTGTTGGCTGGGTTAACCAGTTTGGAAGAAAAGCGGTGATTTTCCCACTTATCAGAAAGGGGACCTTCGGGGATTTTTGAATCGAGATTCATGGAGCAGAAAGATTACAGGTTTACAGAGCAGGAAGAGCCACAGGTATCGAGGCAATTGACTAGCCCATACTTCTGAGCGAGCACCAAAACAGGAATAATGGAAAACCCAATAAAAATAATCCAACCGTAGGCAGAGGCAGCAAAATCAAGTTTGCATCGCCAACTTTCCGAACGAAGACCCAAAGATTGAAACATACTCGATACCCCATGAGCCAGGTGGCGGCACAGCAAAAACATGCAGAATACATAAAATACAGAAATCGCATCAATCCGAAATCCCGCGAGAATCATGGAGTACACATCATGGATTTCAGAACCATCTGGAGACCCAACGGTGGTTTTAAGGTCGTTGTACTCAGGATAGATCGTGCGGATGGTGAAGTGCAACAGGTGGAAAACGATAAAGGCAAGCATCAGGGAACCTGTTAGCCCCATACGCAGGGAAGACCACCCTGCCCTTTTGGTAATTTCTACCTCGTTGGATTGGGGCCGAGCTGCACGGTTTTCTTTGATGAGTTGATAAGCCGTAACTGCATGGGCGACTACACAAACCAGTAGAAACAAGCGTGATCCCCAAAGAATGGGTGCAGGTAAATTCTGCAGGGCATGGGCGTATGCATTGATTGCTTCCTGGCCGAGAAGGACCTGGAGGTTACCCGCCATGTGGACAAAAACGAACCCCACCAACACAATCCCGGTGAGGGCCATAATATATTTTTTGATCAAAGAAGACTGCATGACTAATCTATTATATAGAGACATATTCTTCCCGCACAAATGCAAGACGAGAGAAAAGGCGGCAAGAATGGAGGTATAAGATTTTAGAATTGAGAAAATTAATAATTGCGCAAACACAAATCATAAGCTCCTTGGTGGCGAGGATTTCTTAAAGTGAATAAAACTTAGTTGCCACCCCCTTTACGCCTACGTCATGGGTAAGGATTATTTAAAATAATATGAAGTATATTTTTATTACAGGTGGTGTGGTGTCGTCTCTTGGTAAAGGGCTCACTTCCGGAGCACTCGGAGCCTTACTAGAACAGCGTGGATTAACAACCCGCATTCAAAAGTTTGACCCTTATTTAAATGTGGATCCAGGCACCATGAGCCCCTTTCAACATGGCGAAGTTTATGTATTGGATGACGGAGCGGAAACGGATCTCGATCTCGGTCACTACGAACGATTCACTTCCGGTAAATTAAGCCGGTTTAATAACTTAACCAGCGGTCAAATTTATGAATCGGTGATCCGCAAGGAAAGACGGGGAGATTACCTTGGCAAAACGGTTCAGGTCATCCCTCATGTCACCAATGAGATCAAGGATCGGATTTATGCTGCAGGAGAAGGAGTTAATGTGCTCATCACCGAAATTGGTGGAACGATCGGAGATATTGAAGGGCTTCCCTTCACCGAAGCTATGCGTCAATTTGCCAGTGAAGTGGGTAAGGCCAATGTCTTGTTCGTTCATATGACCTTACTACCCAGTTTGAGGGCCGCTGGAGAATTAAAGACCAAACCAACTCAGCAAAGTGTGGCTAAATTAAGAGAAATTGGGATTCAGCCCGATATTTTAATCTGCCGTACCGAACAACCCATTACGGAAGAAATCCGTGAAAAACTCAGCCTTTTTTGCAGCGTTCCCAAAGAAGCAGTTATTGAGGAGATGGATGTGGCCCACTCCATCTACGAACTCCCGCACATGCTTAAACAGGAAGGATTGGATACCTTGGTCACCCGCTTCCTCGGCCTGGATGCCCCGGCACCTAAACTGGACCAATGGGAGGAAGTGGTGCACCGCCTCATTCACCCCAAGCACCGGGTTAAAATTGGGATGATTGGAAAATATGTCGACCTGCAGGATTCCTATCTTTCCGTAAATGAATCTTTGGTGCATGGGGGGATTCGAAACGATACCGGTGTGGAAGTGGTTCACCTCGATGCCGAAGCGATCGAACGGGATGGCCCCGAAAAGCATCTTAGTGGCTTGGATGGCATCCTTGTCCCAGGTGGGTTTGGTGATCGAGGAACCGAAGGGAAAATCCTGGCTTCCAAATACGCACGGGAAGAAAAAATTCCTTACTTTGGCCTATGCCTGGGCATGCAAATAGCAGTGATCGATTTTGCCCGAAATGTTCTCGGCAAATCAACGGCGAACAGCACCGAGTTTGACACCGAAACATTGGACCCCGTTATCCACATCATGGATGACCAAAAAGATGTAACCGACAAAGGAGCGACCATGCGCTTGGGTGCTTGCCCATGTCGTCTCAAGGCTGGTACGGCATCCCGTCTCGCGTACGACAAGGAAGAAGTATCTGAAAGACACCGCCACCGCTTTGAATTCAATAATGCATACCGGGAAGAAATGGAAGCAGCTGGTTTGATTGTTGCTGGAGTGAATCCAGAACGAGACTTAGTGGAAATTGTAGAAGTGAAAGATCATCCGTGGTTTGTCGCTGTCCAGTTCCACCCGGAGTTTCAATCCAAACCGACCAAGGCCCATCCACTCTTCGCCGCTTTTATTGAAGCCACTTTAACTCGTAAGCTTGCGGTAAAAGAGTTGTCCAAAAACTCTTAAACCTTTTTGGTTTTGGGCTTTACCCAAAGCCCATCCATCATCGGAATAGAGGACGGTATGATAATTGATGCCCATACACACCGCTACCCCGATGAAGTCATTGCTAACCCCACTGCATTTGCCGATCGTACCGGAGAGCAAACATGGATCCAAATGGTTGCCCCTCAAAAGGGTCCAAGCCTTCAAGGATGGTCGGACCGGCAAACCATGCTCAAGGATATGGATGATGCGGGAGTGGGCCGCTGCGTATTACTTGGCTGGTACTGGGAAAATGTAGACACTTGCCTGGAAGCCAATCAGTGGCACAGACAATGGATCCAACAAGATCCGGACCGGTTTATTGCCTTTCTCTCCCTAAAACCGGGAATACCTAATCTTTTGAACTACTTAATGCAGGCAAAGGAGGACGGCTTCTCAGGGATTGGAGAATCACACCCATGGGTGCAGGGTTTCTCGATGAAGGATCCCGTATGGATGGAGGCGATGGAATTTGCCTGTGAGCAAGGGTGGCCGGTTAATTTTCATGTTACGGACCCGCATGGCAAAGATTACCCTGGTAAAACCTTAACCCCGATGGAGGACTTTATCTGGCTGGCTAATGAATTCCCTGATTTAAAAATCATCCTGGCCCATGCAGGTGCCCTTTGGCCTATCGATCAAAAGATGCCCAGAAATATTTATTATGATCTGGCTGCCTGTCCTTTGCTCTATCCATCCAATATCTATCCAAAGTTGATTCGGGCAGTCGGTTCGGAACGAATCCTTTGGGGCACTGATTACCCTTTGCGCATTTATCCTTCACAAAGGAAGGAGCCGGATTTCGCCTCCTTTCTCGATGAATTTAAGCGTTCGGTTTCACCCAGTTCATCTGAGCTTTCCGGTATGCTTGGTGGAAATTTTCTTACCTTACTCCGATGAGAATCTCCCTGGATCAAGTGATTCCCCACCCTCTGATGGAGTCCGCGATTTCATCCTCTGAAATTTGGAGCCAATCATTAACTTTTGAAAAGCCAAATTTCATTCGCATTGAGGCCCAGTCTGGCAAAGGGAAATCTACACTTCTACATATTCTTTACGGCTTACGGTTTGATTACCAAGGCACCTACGAGATCGATGGAATCAATACTTCCATTTTTTCAAAGGAACAGTGGCGAGCATTATGGTCTGATCAATTATCTCTCCTCTTTCAGGATCTGAGGTTGTTTGTGAATCTTTCCGCAAGAGAAAATCTCGAGCTTGTACCAAGCACATTTAACGAAGGGCCCACCATGGTGGATATGTGCAAAGAGTTGGCCATCGATCACCTGCTCGATTGCCCAGTCGCGACTCTCTCCTTTGGCCAAAGGCAAAGGTTTGCCCTCGTTCGATGTTTGCTCAAGCCATTCCATTGGTTGCTCCTTGACGAACCATTTAGTCACTTGGATGAGACAAATGCAGCTCACGCAGCCCATCTGATTAAGAGCTGTGCCCAATTACGAAACGCAGGCGTGCTTTACACATCTCTTTCTACAAGCAGCCCTCTTCATCAAGATCATACCCTGTCTTTATGAATGCCAAGGTTCGATCGATCCTGCGTCTTTGCTTAAATCCCACTTCAGCGGGGAAAGAATTGGTATTGGCAGCACTCGGTTGTCTTCTTGGTTCCTTCCTCCTTTTATTCGCAGTTCAATTCTACGCAGATTCACAAAGCCTTGTGAGTGACAAAGAGCAAGGAAGCAGCTTTTTCACTCTCAATAAAAAAGTGCAAGGTGGCTTACTCCTTAATCTTTCCACAAATAACAAGTCCTTCTCCCAAGATGAAATTGAGCAGATACAGGAAATCGAAGGGGTTGAGGATTTGGGTTCTTTTTCCAGAAATCATTTTCCTCTGACAGTACATGTCTGGCCAGCAGGCAAGATCGGACTCGGGTCTGCGGCTCGGGCCGACTTATTTTTCGAAGCCATACCAAACCGCTTTTTGGATCAAATACCAGATGGTTGGGATTGGGAGGAAGATGATCCCATTGTACCAATCATCGTGCCTAAATTTTATTTGGATCTATGGAACTTTGGGCTGGCCCCCTCTCGCCCCGAATACCCTGCCCTCTCCCTGGAAGCTGCTTCATCGATGCCGGTTGAAATTTGGATCGGCGAAGATCAATCTCAAAAGATGATCGGTCGATTTGTCGCCTTTAGTAAAAGAATCAACAGTGTATTGGTGCCACAAAAATTCTTGGAATGGGCCAACCGTCAATTCGCTGGTGAGCAAAATCAAAAATACTTTTTTCTATGGGAGGATAATGAAATTTCCAGTCCACCTATGTCATTCCGTGATCTTAAAAATTTACAAGAATCGAGTTCCGATGCGTTGGTGGTTTCTCCCTTAGAGGAACCGGCCAAACGAATCTCCTTTCAATCCCTTTCCGGGAATCCGGCCATGGGTAATGAAACTGCCCGATTAATCGTGAAAGTCGAAGATAGCCACGCGCAAACTTTCTCAGAAAAGATTGGTGTGGCTGGGTTTGAAACCAATCGGGAAATCCCACAAAATGTCTGGATCCATCAGTTGGCCAGATTGCTTACCTGGGGGTCTGCGGGACTGGGGGGTCTCTTATCCATCCTTTCCATTGGTACCTTTACCAGCAGTTTCAAGTTAATGATCGCACAATCTTCGGGGACGGCTCGTGATCTCACCTATCTCGGTTTTTCAGAAAAACAGATTAGCTGGGTGTTCTTTCAAAAATTTAGCAAGTTGTTCGGGTTGATTTGGATTACCTCCCTTTTGCTTTGTTTTGGGATCAAAGAAATTTTTAAAAGGCAGGTCATAGAATATGGCCTGGAAATCAGCGATGGATTAAGCTGGGGAACCTTGATCTTCGCACTTCTTTATGCAGCGATTTTTATTGGGATCAATGATCAGGTGATACGAAGTTCGGTCTCTAGGTTTTGTAAAATTACCAAAAATTAAGTTGTAGTCATATTTAACTGATCCTCTTTAATCGTAAAGGTCACTTCACTCCCCTCTTCTATTTCTCCAGCAACTAAGGCACGAGCCAACTGCGTTTCCACCTGTTTTTGAAGGAACCTCTTCAGAGGGCGGGCTCCATAGGTAGGATCGTACCCTTTTTCTCCAATCCATTTTTTGGCAGCAGAGGTAAAAATGATGGTTACTTTCCGATCCTTTAATCTTCGGTTCAAACTGCTCAGGAGCAGATCCACAATGGAAGTGATTTCTTCTAGGGACAAAGGTTTGAATAAAACAATGTCATCCACACGATTGAGAAACTCAGGGCGAAAATGATCTCTCAAATCAGCCATCACAGATTCACGGGCAGACTCAGGAATCTCCTCTTCAAGCAAGTGATCCTGTAGGTACCGACTGCCCACATTGGAAGTCATGATAACCACAACATTTTTGAAGTCGACCGTTCGCCCCTGAGAATCGGTTAAACGGCCATCGTCCATTAGCTGTAAAAGCACATTAAATACATCGGGATGAGCCTTTTCAATTTCATCAAAAAGAATAACCGAATAGGGCTTTCGCCGAACCGCCTCCGTAAGTTGTCCGCCCTCCTCGTAACCCACATACCCAGGAGGTGCTCCCAGCAAACGGGCAACCGAATGTTTTTCCATGTATTCAGACATATCGATCCGAATAACATTATTCTCACTATCAAAAAGGCTTTCAGCCAAGGTCTTGGCTAGCTCGGTTTTGCCTACACCAGTAGGGCCAAGAAAAAGAAAGGACCCAATCGGTCTTTGCGGGTCCTTGATGCCCGCACGGGCACGCAAAATTGCTTCGCTGACTGCATCCACGGCTTCGTGCTGGCCGATTACCCGCTCATGCAAAATATTCTGAAGCCTTAAAAGTTTTTCACGCTCACCCTCGATCAGCTTGGTCACGGGAACACCCGTCCATCGGGCGACAATTTCAGCAATTTCTTCTGCGGTGACCTCTTCCTTGAGGATCGCATTCTCTTTCTTGTCACTCTGCTCCAAGGCCACAAGTTCCGCTTCAAGCTTAGGCAATTTTCCATGCTTGAGTTCCGCAACCAGGTTAAGATCGTAAGCACGTTCAGCACGTTCCATCTCTGCCCGGGTAGCTTCGATCTGCTCCCGTAATACCCGTACATCGTCAATCCCCTTACGTTCATTTTCCCATTGGCGCTTGATTGTCTCCATTTTGTCACGGGCATTGCCCAACTCTTTGCGCAAGGTCTCCAAGCGGTCTTGGCTGGTCTTATCTTTTTCCTGCTTCAGCGCAGTTTCTTCAATTTCTAGCTGTAAGACTCTTCGGCTTACCTCATCCAATTCAGCAGGCATACTGTCGAGCTCGGTTCGGATCATTGCACAAGCTTCATCCACCAAGTCGATCGCTTTATCCGGAAGAAATCGATCGGCTACATAACGGTCGGAAAGAACCGCTGCCTGCACCATAGCTTCGTCTCTGATATTTACGCCATGGTGGATCTCAAAACGTTCACGCAGGCCCCGAAGAATGGAAATCGTATCCTCGACATTGGGTTGGTCGACCAAAACGGTTTGAAAACGACGCTCCAATGCAGCATCCTTTTCCACATGCTGACGATACTCATTTAGAGTGGTTGCTCCGATACACCGAAGCTCTCCGCGGGCAAGCATCGGTTTTAACATATTCCCAGCATCAATAGCTCCCTCCGCTTTTCCAGCACCGACAATGGTATGCATTTCATCGATAAATAGGACAATACGGCCGTCTGACTTGCTTACCTCATTGAGCACAGCCTTCAGGCGTTCTTCGAATTCACCACGAAACTTTGCCCCCGCAAGCAGAGAACCCATCTCCAATGTAAAAATTGTTTTATCTTTGAGACCTTCAGGAACATCCCCGCGAACAATCCGTTGTGCAAGACCTTCAACGATCGCTGTCTTCCCGACCCCAGGTTCACCAATGAGCACGGGATTATTTTTCGTCTTTCTCGACAATATCCTAATCACACGCCGAATTTCTGAATCTCTACCGATTACGGGATCCAATTTTCCGGATTTAGCCTGCTCTACCAGATCTATGCCGTATTTTCTTAGGGCACGAAAAGAGTTCTCGGGAGTTTTCGAAGTGACCTTTTGGCCTCCACGTAATTTCAAAACCGCGTCTTTAATTTTCTTTTCTGAAAGATTAAAATTTTTAAGAAATTGCTGAAAGGTGGAAGGTTTACCAACCGATGCCAATCCAAGTAAAAGGTGTTCTGTGCTGACATAGTCGTCCTCCATATCCCTAGAAATCACCTGCCCTTTCTCCACTGCTTCGGTTAAGGCCACAGAAGCGTAAGATCGAGCGGTGTTCACATTTCCTGAAATTTTCGGAAGGTTTTTAAATTCACGCTGTAAAGCCAATTGAATGGGGGCAGTTCCCACTCCCATTTCATCCATTAAGGCTGGTACAATCCCGTTTTCCTGGCTCATCAATGCAGAAAGTAAGTGCCAGACTTCGACTTCCTGTTGACCATTCCTCTTGGCAACTTCGGCCATTTGTTGAATTGCGGATATTCCAAGTTCGGTAAATCTTTCGGGGTCAACATTCATAATATTTGAGTAAGTGCAAGATGCGTACCGAAAACAGAAAGTCTCATTTCCCTTAATTTACTTGGAAATCTAATACATTTCCTGATCTCTAAAGTTTAAAACTGCTCCAAATGGTCGCACCTATTGTGTCATAATGTCATACCTCATTCACTAAATCAAAGAGCAAAAGAAGGTATTTCATAGAAGATCAAGGAAGGAATAATCTTTTCGAGGTTTAATTTGTGGATTGGTGCTTGTATCCGCGATTCTGAACTTACACTTTTAAATTCATGAAGCTTTCGGAACGTATTGCCTATATTGATCAAACCTTGAATCAGATGTATCCAAACCCTCCGGTTCCGCTCAATCATAAGGATCCATACACTCTATTGTTGGCCGTTTTACTCTCAGCCCAATGTACCGATGATCGTGTCAATCAAGTCACCCCAGGGCTCTTTGAATTAGCAGATAGCCCACAAGAGATGGCCAAGAAATCGGTCTCACAGATCAATAACATTGTACGTCCTTGTGGTCTTGCACCCAAAAAAGCTCAGGCAATTCATGATTTATCCAAGCTACTGAACCGCAACCACCGCAGTCAGGTACCTCGAACTTTTGAGGAACTGGAAACCCTCCCAGGCGTGGGTCATAAAACGGCTTCTGTGGTGATGTCACAGGCTTTTGGACACCCGGCTTTTCCGGTGGATACACATATCCATCGCCTGGCTCAGCGCTGGAAACTAACTTCGGGTAAAAGCGTTGTACAAACTGAACGGGACTTAAAAAGACATTTTTCGAAAGAGCGATGGAATGCTCTGCATCTACAAATTATTTACTACGGCAGAGAACATTGCAGTGCTCGAAGTTGCTATGGGTTGGACTGCGAAATATGTAGGACCTGCTTCCCAAATCGAAAATCAAAAATGCAAACGAAGAAGTCTTAACCCGCGTTCACGAACATCCGCGGGCGGGCATCCTTTAGTTTCTGAATTGCATCGCTCGATAAACCGGTTTGATAGAGAAACACTTGTTGCAATCCTCCCATTTTAGAAAGGATATCAACTGCAGAATCATCAAGTTTCAATCGAATCAAATTTAAAAGCTCGAGACTCGGTATCGTGGAAATGTTTTGGATTCCCTGAATAGTAATCTTTTCCGATCCCTCTAAAATCAATTTTTTGAGGTTGGGAAATTTTTGCAGAACAGCCAGCCCTTCATCGGACACCTGGGAATTGGTTAGATCAAGGATAACCAAGTGCTGTGCGATGTACTGAAGAATTCTTAAGTCATCGTCATTCATCGCCAATTTAGGATCAACCGGTGAAATGACTTGTAGACCATCCGCCCCCTCAATTGGCATCAATGTGATTCCGGAGGAACGTAAATGGTGCCACTGCTCAGGAGCTAGCTTAACATCCTGCAGGGTACCTGGTGGAGCCTGTACAATTTCCACCGAATCTGCTTCCCTCCCAGGAAACCATTGCTCGATGGGGATTCCAAACTTTCGGACTATTGGACCAATCTGGGAAGGTGCAACCAGATAAGCCCCTAATGTGGATCCGGATACAATAAGTGCTGTGACAAAAAAGACCGCAAAGGTCGCAAAGATTTTCGATACCAAGCTTTTTTCTCTTACTTTTACGGTAGTTTTTTTGGTGTTCATGCCGCTAACCTTTACAGATTTTTTGGCAGCCACTTTCTTCTGCTTGGATGGTTCGGATCTAGGAATCGATTCCCTTTTTACTTTGGGCAGATCTGCTTGAATTGCTTGCGAATGGCGAGCCTCTGCCTCTTGTAAGAGAGCAATCACCTCGGGCAGAAGCTTCCATTCCGACTGCCCTTCAAGCATAGCATAATCGGAGGCAAGGAGTTGACCTGCTGATAAAAATTGTTGAGCCTGGGTCAAGCTGTAGGGACCAAAAGTCTGGCCATCACGCGACACAAATAACTGAGATGCTTTTTCCGAGGCACCAAGGTTTGCTTTAACTTTTCGGCCAAGTAATTGATCCAGTGTTGTGGTAATTTTTGCAAAATATCTGTCAGCAGGTATTTTGTCTTTGAGGATTGCCTGTAAATCTCCCATGCGCAGACGCAAGCCAGGGGGAAGCTCAGTCTGCTCTAAATGAATCGCAAGAAATGGCTTGTTTTCATTGAGAGCCAAATTAATTTCGTTCCTGCAATTAATGGATTCGGTTGCACGGGGAGACACAAAACAGATAAAAACACTGCAACCTAGGACAGCATTGGCTATCTCTTCAGGCCATTCATTGCTCGCTGCCACTCCTTCATCATACCAGATATTATATCCGGATTCATGAAGCTGGATAATTTCAGGGTAAACCAAATGGGCATCCTGATGAGAATAACTTATAAATAGATATGGGTCTTCCCCATCATAAGCTTCAAAGGGTGGCACATCTGCGGATCGGTCACCCTGCCCTCCTTGCGGAAGTATAATACCCGGGACTTCTGCCAAGGTAACCCAAGATGGACAACCCTCAAACCAAGCCAACTGACCCACTGAAAGTTGCCCAGTCTCCACCCATGATTGTAAGTCATTTACTTGGTAAGGTCCCACCTGCTGACCATTTTGATGAAGATAGACTTGAATCATGAAATCGTAAAATAGATGGGTAAAAAGAACCGATTTTGATTCTTAATTCTATCCATCAATAAAATATTTCTTTAACCAATCCAAGGATTTTATAAGTCGGGTTACAGCAAGGCCTGCTGAAAACTGGAGACTCATTAAAATTTACTCGGCAGGCTTTGAGCGAATCCAATCTGAGAGAATCTGAATTTCATCATCGGTAAGTTTACCATCTCTACCGTAACAAGGCATCCGATCATTTTCATCTCCGTAGAAACGGTCGTCTTCAGGATTTTCAATAAAAGCCACCGTCCATTCATTCGACCCATAACCTGTGAGATCGGGAGCATAGCCATCTCCCTCGGAGTCAATATCGTGACACTCTATGCAGGCAAGACCATCCTGAAAAAGGGAATCATCGTTATAAAATAAAGCCATTAATTCTTCCCGCTCCTCCTCCTCCAGAGGCTCCTGATAGGGTAACTCCGCCATATCAGAAAGCAGCCTGGCAATTCTAGGAAGTAGAGCGGTCTCCTCGGCCGAGTATTTCGCAAGAACCTTCTTGGCCATGGTTCCATCTTTAAATGCAGTACCACCAAAATATTCTTCCGAAATATAATGCTTATGATCGAGAAGTTTAGTAACCCAATCGACGCTGGCAAAGCCAGCAAGTTCGGGTGCTGATTGAGGCTCATCCACCGGATAACCGCGTCCGTCGTGGCCATTATAGCGGTGGCAACTAGAGCAATGAGAAGCAAATAATGTGCGTGCCCGATTTTCCCGGTCACTTCTCAATAAGGTAACCGCACCGGCTGGAGGAATACCCTGCTCCTGTACAATACTTAGGACTCGCTCTGCTTGCCAGTTGGCTTCTTCAAGAGCAGCCGAGTGCCTAAGGTTGGCTCGATCTTCAGCAAAAGCAAGTAAAGTCAGTGCTACAGAACCGGCGATCAAGGTCCACCAAAATCCGATATTTATCTGATGCCCAGGCTTGGAAATTCCGATAAACGGTTGCAAAAAGATCCAGAGAACAAGAAAAGCAGGAATGATAACAGCCCCCCAAAAAGCGGGAACGTATTTAAGTAGCTGAAAAAGAAACAAGAAATACCATTCAGGACGAGCCGGGAATTCATTTGCTGGATCTGCGGGGGGCCCGAGGGGAGCACCCCGGAAGTAAAGCGTAAGACCAACTACTGCGAGTAAGATTGCCAAACAAGCAATCGCATCTTTAAGGATTTGATCAGGCCAAAAGTATGAATCTTTTTTAGGACGCGGCTCTTTAACATGAATACCGTGCTTCCTAAAAAGATAAATATGAACCACAACCAAACCAATCAACATCGCCGGGAGTACACCTGCATGTAACGCGAAGAAACGAGTGAGGGTGTGATGACCATACTCGACTCCGCCGACAACGATTTTTTGTAAAGCAGGTCCAACCCAAGGAACTTCGGCCATCAGGTTTGTTGCTACAGCGGTCGCCCAATACCCTTTTTGGTCCCAAGGAAGTAAATATCCAGTGAGGGAGAGCGCCAATGTGACCCCCATCATCATGGCACCAAACCAAAAATTTAATTCACGAGGTGCCCGATACGCACCATCGATTACCACTTGCATCAGGTGTAGAACCAAAAGGACAATCATCGCCTGAGCCATGTAATGATGAACTCCTCGCAAAAACCATCCTCCCCAAACCTGATACTGCAAAAAATAAACGCTTTCCCATGCAGTTTGAGCACTAGGGCTGTAAAACATCCATAAGAGCGTTCCAGTTACGACTTGAGTGAAAAAGGCAAAAGTAAGGCAACTTCCCCAAACATACCTCCATCTAGCCCCTCCCGGAACTTTTTCGTAGAGCACTTCGTGCAAAAGATTCCGATAACCGGATCGATCATCGAGCCAATCAAAGATCAACTTCATGACAGCGGGATTTTTTCAGGAATATTTGGCCTAAATTGCTGGAAGCGAATCCAAACATCCCCTTTTTCCACCTTTGTTTCCATCGTATCCATCGGACGGGGACTAGGACTATTTTCCGTAGTTACTGAGCCGTCCAATGCAAAAGAACTATTATGGCAGGGACAAAAGTAATCGTTGCTTTGCTTGCGGAAGTCGATGGCACAGCCCAAATGGGGACATTTCAAATTAAACGCCACCACTTCATCACCTTTTCTTGTAAGGTAGACAGCCCCTACAGGAACATCTTTGTAAGTTGTCCAAGCATCCACAACTTTCTCTTGGATAACTTCAAATTTAGCTGGAGACCCATCCTCAGGCAAAGATGCTATCGGAGCGACCTTAGACCAAGCAACTTTACCTCCACCATCTGAACTTTTTTTAACTGGGTCCAAAAGAGATGGTATGCCGGCAGCTATTGGAAAAAGACCACAGGCTGCGGATGCTCCGATTGTGGCTACACGAATAAATTTCCTGCGACTTGTATCTTCTTCCTCATCCATGCTTCAAGCTCTATTATTAAAGTTTCATAGAGTATATGTAAACTTAGGACATGATCTTACGGAAGCGGGGGAAGGGGCGGTAAATCACCAAACCCTCCTTCATCATCGCCAGGTAATGGTGGGAGTCCACCCTCATCTTCCATACCAGGAAGTGGAGGAAGACCGCCTTCATCGGGCTCATCGACTGGGAGCGGAAGGGGTATCGAGGAATCGTTCGATCCCTCAGCATCTGCATCTAAACCGGGGAGATCAGGCAAGTCATTCGCATCATCCGTTGGAAGCCCTGGCAGAGATGGGACATCCGTAGGCAATTCATCCGCTGCTTCTGGTGAGATCGGTAGGCTTTCTTCGGAAGATGGCAATTGAGGGAGGTTCCCTGCTGGTTCATCAGAGGAATCTTCATCCGCCATCGGCGGAAAGCTAGGCAAATCAGAAAAGCCTCCATCCTCATTCTCCACACCTGAATCCAATTCAGGTATTGAAAGATCAGGTAAGGATTCTTCTGCTGGTTCTTCTGTTGTAGTAAAATCAAAACCGCTATCATCCGTTGATTGGGGAAGGATTGCAGGTTGAGAAAGTTCCACATTGGGCAGACCATTTTCGGCCTCTACAGGGGCACTCAAGTCTTCATCCATAGACGGGACGGAACCATCTGAGGGAAGAGATAAGGGAGTTCCATCGGAACGCCATGTCGCTTCACTGCCATGCCTGACCCCATTGGTGTAGGCACGAACATACATTTTTTGTCCGTTTGGCCACCATCGGGTAACCGAACCATGCCACCTACCCTCTCGGTAATTTCTCTCGTACATTTTGATCCCATTAGAAAACCATTTAGAACTCTTCCCGTGTTTCCTGCCTTCCTTCCAGCTTTCATCCGAGGACACAAACTCACCGCTTTCCCCCATATCTACGGTCAATATTCTTCCTGAGAATGGGTCGTTACTAGACTTGAGGTAAAGTAAACCATAGCGAGAGACAAAATTTTCGTCATACTCTGATTGGCTGACTTGGTAAGCATCGTCACTCGTTTGACCCGTAAATTTAGCATCAACCGATGGTTTTTGAACAGGTGCATTTGCCCGTCGATATCTATTCTCGCAGGAGGCAACCAAAAAAAGGACAAGCAAGGCAGGTAATATTTGCTTCATCATACTTTCATCCAAACATTTGTAACGATATTTGCAAGATTGAAGCTTCGGTTGTACTTGGCGTCTCTTTATACTTCAAACTTGATTTAACCGATCATTTCGATCATAAACGATCGTATTCTATCATTTTCGATCACCGATCGGATTCCAGCCTAACTAAAAATCAAGATACTCATGACCCTTGAACAACTTCCTATTCTCCTGCCCGCGATTGGTGCGTTAGCACTACTCTTTACCTGGTGGAAGACTCAATCAATCAATGCAATCTCTGAAGGTTCAGAAAGAATGTCCAAGATTGCCAAAAGTATTCAAGAAGGAGCGATGGCGTTTCTTCGTGCCGAATATAAAGTTTTATTTTTCTTTGTAGTTGCTGTTGCTGCCCTTCTTTACTGGAGCGGAAACAACAATCCGAATAGTCACGGGTTGGTCGCAGTATCTTTTGTGGTAGGAGCCTTCTGTTCCGGTCTAGCTGGTTACCTTGGTATGAAAGTGGCCACAAAAGCAAATGTGAGAACGGCTAATGCAGCTAAAGATAGCTTGGGGAAAGCTTTGGAAGTAGCTTTTTCCGGTGGTGCAGTAATGGGACTGGGCGTCGTTGGGCTTGGTATTCTCGGATTAGGAGGATTATTTGCTTACTTTAGTGATTTCTTTGGGGCATACGAAAGTAAAGACGGCCTAAACACAACCCTCTCTGTATTGACTGGTTTTTCATTTGGTGCATCTTCCATCGCCCTATTCGCCCGCGTAGGTGGAGGAATCTATACGAAGGCTGCTGATGTGGGGGCAGACTTAGTTGGTAAAGTAGAAGCTGGAATTCCTGAAGATCACCCCCTCAACCCAGCAACCATCGCAGATAATGTCGGAGATAATGTTGGAGATGTTGCAGGCATGGGTGCGGATTTATTTGAAAGTTATGTCGGGTCGATTATTGGAACTATGGTTTTAGGGGCTGCGATGGTTGCAGGTTCATCTGATTTCTCAGATTTCCTTGGAGGCTTATCGCCTGTTTTCCTCCCTCTCATCTTAGGTGCAGTTGGTATTATCACTTCCATATTGGGAACCTTTTTGGTCAAAGTCAAAGACGGCGGAGATCCGCAAAAAGCACTCAATACAGGAGAATTTGTGTCTTCAGGCCTAATGATTGCTGCCTCTTACTACATAATCAATAAATTCCTTCCTGAATCTTGGACTTTTGGTGAAGTCAGCTTGACCGCGATGGGTGTTTTCTGGGCTACGATTATTGGCTTGGTTGCTGGCTTGGCCATCGGGATGATTACAGAGTATTACACTGGAACTCACAAAAAACCAGTTAAAGCCATTGTGGAACAATCTATAACCGGATACGCCACGAATATTATTTCCGGTCTCGGAGTAGGTATGATTTCGACTACCTTTCCTATAATTGTAATCGCAGCTGCGGTTATTGGGGCTCACGAAATGGCAGGACTTTATGGAATCGCTATCGCTGCGGTAGGCATGCTCTCCAATACCGGTATCCAACTTGCAGTTGATGCCTATGGCCCCATTTCTGATAATGCGGGAGGTATTGCAGAAATGGCTGAGTTACCCAAGGAAGTGCGTGAAAGAACTGATAAACTCGACGCGGTCGGCAACACGACTGCTGCAATAGGAAAAGGATTCGCCATTGGTTCTGCCGCTCTAACAGCACTCGCCCTTTTTGCTGCCTTTACGGCTTCTTACAACCAAACCCACGAGGTTCCACTTGGTTCGATTGATGTGACCCATCCAAAGGTCATGGCCGGTCTATTTGTTGGAGCGATGCTTCCCTTTCTCTTTAGTGCTTTAGCAATGGGTGCAGTTGGCCGCGCAGCTATGTCTATGATCCACGAAGTGCGTAGACAGTTTCGTGACATTCCTGCATTGAAGAAAGCCCTTGAGGTGATGAATCAAAATGAGGGCAAACCAAGCTCCGATTGGTCTGATGAAGACAAAAAATCTTTTGACGACGCGATTGACTCGGCTGAATACGGAAAATGCGTGGAAATTTCCACACAATCTGCCATCAAGGAGATGGTTGCTCCTGGCTTAGTAGCAATCGCCTCGCCTGTTGTAATTGGCTTCTGGGGTGGACCTACTATGCTCGGTGGATTACTCGCTGGAGTAACCGTGAGTGGAGTCTTGTTAGCTCTCTTCCAATCCAATGCCGGTGGTGCTTGGGATAATGCTAAGAAAATGGTCGAGGAAGGCTACGAAATCAACGGCGTACGGCATGGTAAGGGTTCTGATCTGCACAAAGCAGCTGTTGTAGGAGATACGGTAGGCGATCCTTTAAAAGATACTTCAGGACCATCTTTGAATATTTTGTTAAAGCTTATTTCGGTTGTAGCCTTAGTTCTGGCTCCCTTCCTTTAAGCCTTAACCTTTATTCTTTTAACTCCCCGATTGAGCGGGCAAATTCGGCCCGCTCTTCGGGGTTTGCTTTATAATAGGAGGTACCAGCAACAAAAACATCCACTCCTGCATCTAAGCACTCTCTGACATGCTGTGGACCAACTCCTCCATCCACTTCGATCAGGAAATCGTGACCTTCTTCTTCTCTTCGTTTGGACAGTTCTCGTACTTTATCCAACACATAGGCCTTAAAGCTTTGCCCGCCAAATCCAGGATTTACAGTCATACACAGGCAAAGATCGACTTCTGCAAGATAAGGAAAAAAGAGGTCCACAGGAGTATCCGGGTTGATTGCTAACCCAGTTTTTAATCCCGCTGCACGAATTTTTTGCAGTGCGGCGGCATGATCATATTCGGGTTCCAAATGAATCGTTATTAATTCGGAACCGGCAGCAATGAAAGGATCGAGGTAAAGATCCGGCCGTTCAAGCATGAGATGCACATCAAAAAACAACTTAGAAGCAGGTCTTAAGTCAGCCACAGTTTGAGGACCAAAACTTAAATTCGGAACAAAATGACCGTCCATGAGGTCTAGATGAATCCACTTCCGACCATCGGACTCAACCTCGTTCAAAGAGGAACGCAGGTTTCCATGATCACCTGCTAATAAAGAGGGTGCTAAAATCTTTTTCATAAAAAATCTATATTCTTTTCACCAAGCTTGGTTCAATAAGGAAAGTGACACCTCTGCTGCAAGACTCTCCGCTAGGGCTTGCATGGCCATGGCTTCATCAGGTAAACGAGTAGATACAGGTCTAAGCACGGATGAATTACCGTTCACATTTTGTACGAAAAGCGGGTTATTTCCTTCATCTAACAACTCGATTTTTGCGGTCGCCCGCAGATTTAGTCCAGCTGCAAGTAAGGTATCTCCGGGACGGTAAGCTTCGGTGGAATCTCCATATTGGGTAACCTGAACAAGTAATGATGCATCCGCATCAATCGGTTTATTGACCAATTGAAAACTTCCATCTTTAACCAAACATTTTCTGATTTCTCGATCGAGTTTTGGCCCGAGTAAAGGGGCTAAAGAATCATTTTTGACTCGGAGGTGAAGTTTATGGACATCAGAAACGGGATGACCCATTTTTAAGGCACACCCAACAAAGAAGAAAATTGAAAGGAATTGAAAAGCAACCGATACAAAAAGTCCCTTATTCATTGCGTAATTTCGCAACGGACTTTTCAGCTTCTCTCGCAGCATCCGATTCAGGTGCAGTTGTGATGGCTTGATTATAAAACTGAAGAGCAGGTTG
>JAQCIX010000168.1 GCA_027593365.1 Verrucomicrobiota bacterium | reverse complement strand
TGGACTCCACTATTATGGAAGCAAAAAATAACGCAAAGATTCCTGGAGTCTTGGCAATAAAACTAAGCCTCATGACTAGTTTCTTTGATTTTTTAATTCAAGTTGTAATTGCCGGATAGATGTCTCGAGTTTGCTGTAGAAGGCATACACTTCTTCCTCGGACTTTCGGTGAGTAAACATAAAAGGAATAAAACCATTGCTAATAGTTGATTCAATTGGATGAAATCCAATGACTGTGCCATTCACCACGAGATTTAAGTTTCGCCCTATATGCTTTGCGGTTTCTTTTTGAAGGGTCATTCCCGCCCGCCGGTCTAATCCGATCCATATCCCATAAATCCTTCCTTCACGTTCAGGATTGAAAATATCTGAAAAGCTCCCGAGTTGGGTTCCTGCAATATCGTACTCATCAATGATGGGTATAGGGGCACCTCCATCCAGAAAAACACGGGGGCGGTGGGTTATTTTGCTTGGGTCATATCCATTTCTAGAGCAACCCAAATTGCATAAGAGAAGCGTTAGGCAGCATAGCAGTGAAAAAAATTGTTTTTTTACAAGAATTGATCTGCACATACCTTTTGTGTTTCTATAGTAATTATACCTGACAATTCGTATCAAAATATATTTTATGAATGAAAGCAAACTTTCTCCCGAGCACGATCGCAAAGACATGAGTATAGTTATCATGGATTTGCAGGACCGATTATTATCATCGATTCAAAAAAAAGATGATTTGATTAAGGCTAATAAAATTCTTATCCAAGCGTCCGTTTTGCTGGAACTCTCTCTCATTATCACCGAGCAGGTGCCGGAAAAATTAGGTCGTACCATTTCGGGTTTATATAAGGATGATGAAGGTTTTCCATTAATCGAAAAAGCAACATTTTCTGGATTCGGTTCAAGTGCCTTTAGCGAAATCCTCGAAAATAGGCAGACCAAACAGATTGTGCTCGCAGGTATCGAGACCCCTATCTGCATCTATCAAACTGCGATGGACGCAATAAGCTCTGGATATTTAGTAACAATACTTGAGGATTGTGTCGGCGCGAGGAGGGAGCTGGATGCAAAC
Organism: Verrucomicrobiota bacterium; assembly: GCA_027593365.1. Lineage (GTDB taxonomy): Bacteria > Verrucomicrobiota > Verrucomicrobiia > Opitutales > Seribacteraceae > Chordibacter. Next base: position 2,877 of record JAQCIX010000168.1, on the reverse strand, counting down.
AGGTGTCTCACTCAATTAGTTCATTCCGGTGCCTCTGTTATTCCAATGGAGACATTTCTGTTCGAGCAATTACGATCTTCGAATCATCCGAGATTCAGAGATGTCTCTGCTTTAATTCGTTCTCGTAACTGAATTTTGGATTATGTTGGCAAGCACTCATAGCGGGAGTCTTATTGGTATTTCTGCAACAAGCGTTTCGGTTGAGGCAAATAGTGGCGAACGGGGGGATCCACGGGTCGTTTTAGTCGGGTTGCCAGATGCTGCAGTCAAGGAGTCCTTGGATCGTGTGCATTCAAGCTTATCCAATAGTGGCTTTTCATTACCTAGAACTCGGGTTACCATTAACTTAGCCCCTGCTGACTTGCGCAAAGAAGGAAGCTCTTTTGATTTACCTGTAGCCCTTTGCCTGCTTTCTTCAACAAAGCAGTTAAGCACGCAACCGCTCCAACACTACCTGATTGCCGGTGAGCTTGGTTTGTCAGGGCAGATAAGACCGGTTCGTGGTGGAATATCGATGGCAATGCTGGCTAAAGAGCAAAACCTAAAAGGAGTCATTCTGCCCATGGAGTCGGCGAGGGAAGCTGGCATTGTGCAAGGAATTGACATTTTTGGGGTGGATTCCCTAGCTGAGGTCGTTGATTTCCTCGAAGGCAAAGTGAACCTCAAGCCCATCATTCATCGAAGTGATGCATCCAGCCAAGCTCCCCGTTACGAATTTGATTTCTCTGACATCAAAGGACAATATAATCTGAGACGAGCCGTTGAGGTTGCGGTATCAGGCGGGCACAACTTGCTCATTTCAGGACCTCCTGGTTCGGGGAAGTCCATGATCGCGAAGAGGATACCCACCATTTTACCCACACCAAGCCTCGATGAATTTATCGAAGTAGTCAGGATTTATTCAGCGGTTGGGCAGGGTGGGGCATTAGATATGCAGTCGATGATTCGTCCCTTCCGTTCACCTCATCATACCATCAGCGATGTAGGTCTAATTGGTGGTGGTGCCACGCCTGGTCCAGGCGAGATTTCTTTAGCCCATCATGGTGTTTTATATCTGGACGAATTACCCGAATTTAAAAGATCAGTCCTGGAGGTACTTCGGCAACCTCTGGAAGATGGTGTGGTGACCATATCTAGAAGTGCAGGAAAAATAACTTTGCCCTGTCAGTTTATGTTCGTTGCGTCAATGAACCCATGCCCATGTGGATACCTTGGGGACTCCAATCATTCCTGCAGGTGCTCGATTCCTCAAATTCAGAAATATCGTGCTAAAATAAGTGGGCCATTGCTCGATAGAATTGATATTCACATAGATGCTCCAGCAGTCGATATTTCTGATATTCAGGATTCAGAAAAGGGAGAAGATTCAAAAACGATCAGAGGACGAGTTGAGCAATGCCGTCAGATTCAGTCTGAACGATTTAAGGATTTAAAGTCGAAAACCAATGCATCTATGTCCGATCCCATGGTCGAAAAAGTTTGTGAATTAAATCCTGAAAATAAAAGTATATTATTACAGGCAATGAACCATCTTTCTTTATCAGTTCGCGCCTACACAAGAATCCTAAAAGTATCTAGAACTATAGCCGATTTAGAGCAGAGTGAAAGGATTCAAAAAAATCATTTATTAGAAGCAATTCAATACAGGAATTTAGATCGTAAAATCATTTAGAAGTTTCATCTTTACAAAAGATCCTAAAAGTAAATTATACTAGGAATTTAACTTATTTATTATGAACTTAGACGACATCCAAGACATCAAAGAACTAAAAGCTCTCAAAGCCAAAATTGAGAAGAAAATTAAAAACCAAAAGGCAAAACCAGATAAAGCTAAATTATCTGAATTATATCCCTCTATTAAGAACGATCACAAAAAACATGTTCGTGCAGATGGTCGCAAGGTTTTTCGCTCGGTTGTAGATTACCTAGAGTGCTACATCAAAGGTCTGCCTCCCATTTCCCGTGCCGAATTTTACAAACGCTTTGGAATAGAGTCGCGTCGTGGTAAGGTGACACCAGAAGTGGTATCTCAAGTTAAGGGTTTGCTCGCGGCAGGTAAGACCTTATCCGAGGCCTCTGAAGAAACTGGTATATCGATTGCCTCTTGCCAAAAGATCAAGGCTGGGGCTTACAACAGTTGATCGCTCCTTCAATCTTTATTTTTAAAGCCGTGATTTTCACGGCTTTTTTTTGCTTAAATGGTATTTAAACTGGAAGGGGTATACTATTTAGATCGCAATGAAGCGGTGCAGTATTTGATGAAGGCATATGCATTAAAATGGTGCATGACTAAGTGGGAGAATGGAAGAGTGAAAGTAAGCTATGAAAACCAATCAAACAAGAGAGGTTATTATCATGTAAACGCATTCAAAATCAAAAAGTCTAGCAAGATACATTTATCTAAAGTTGAACTAGATACAGCGATGCAAGTATCCTGAGCCAAATATATGTTATAAATCTTCCTCGGGAATATCTAGTCTGTGCATCGTAGTCTCTTCACCTTTTGAATCAGTGGTGATAACTTTCATGATTTTACAGTCCTTACCTTGAGCTTGAAATCTTCTTGGTTCTCCGTCAGGTCCAATGATTTGAAGGAGTCCTGGTTTTTTATCAATTTCAACACATTCTAGAAGATCTTTGCCATTATAACCTTCTTCATGTGAGGTGGAAAATAATCCATCCGGATGAACAAAACAAACGATTCGACCGTATTTAATCGTAGATCCTCGTTTTATCTGAACGACATCTCCTTTTTCAAAGGTCTTCTTAGAAAACAACTGTTTCCTTGGGGTGTAATGCTTGAGCTTGGACCTCTTGGTTTTGAACATCTGAACACCATCTGAACCCTTTTCTAATGGGCTCAGATCGTCAGGATTA
>JAQCIX010000167.1 GCA_027593365.1 Verrucomicrobiota bacterium | reverse complement strand
ATTTGCCAAAGGGAGGATTTATTTACTGGGGCATGAAGGCCCCCTATTTTGCTTAGAAGCTAAGACTGGTAAGCTTATTTGGAAAACTCACTTAGTGGAGGACCTAGGCGGGCGTTGCCCGACCTGGGGATATTCAGGTGCCCCCTTATTTTACAAAGATACAATCATTGTCCAAACTGGAGGCAAGGACGGTTCACTGCTTGCACTTGATGCCGAAAGCGGTAAAGAAATCTGGCGTGGAGGAGGTGCTGAGGCTGGATATGCAAGTCCGTATATTCGAGCTGCCAACCCCTTGGAAGTGGTCGTTTTTAATCAAGACGGCATATCGATCCATGACTTTTCCAATGGCAAAGAGAAAAGCACCTATCAGCATCGAACCCGATATGATGTCAATGCGGCTCAGCCCTTAGATTTAGGAAACAAAATGCTCGTGGCCAGTGGATACGGGAAGGGAGCAGCTCTGTTGGATTTAACGGAGCCTCAACCCAAGGTTCTTTGGGAGTCGGATGAAGTGGCCTGTCAAATGGCTAGTTTAGTCTATGAAGGTGGATTTGCTTTTGGTATCCATGGGCAAGCCGGTGCAAATTCGAACCGAGCCACGCTCTTTTGCCTAGACCTAATGGAGGGAAGAAAGATATGGGAAGAGCGGGGTTTTGGTGTGGGAACGGTAATTTTAGTCGACGATAAATTGGTCGTTCTGAGTGATCGTGGTGAGTTGGCCATTGTGGATGCGTCTTCCGCATGCTTTAACGAGCTCGCTCGATTTCAGGTGCTGGGCGGAAAGAATAACTGGACGCCGCCCACTTACACCAACGGAAGAATGCATTGCCGCTCGAGCTCTGGAACCTGGGTTTGTCTTGATATGGCAAACCCCAAATAATTTCTTCCACTTTTTAAATTATTGCTAAATCAACCCAAGCGAGTTTGACGTTCCTTGGTGGCTGGTTACCAATTTAACCATAACTTGATATTCAAAATTTTCTAGTTTTATGAAGCCTCTTACCGCCTTGGCACTACTTGTATGTACCTGTGTCTTACTCAGCTCTTGCATTCGTTTTTCCTCTCCCCGAAAAAAAACCCTTACAGCTACCAGTGTCGTTCACTTGGAGAATAAATCCTCAAATTGGTTACATGCCCGAGGAGACAAGGGGGTTGGAGTTTCCACAGAATCAGGTTTGCCGGACGAGTTAAATGGATCGGAGCTTTGGACCTATGAGATACAGGGTGGGGGAATACCGGTGGTTGCTGGAAACAAAGTTTATCAATTTGGCTATTATGGAGGGGGTGAAGAGGTGGAGGAAAGCCTTACCTGTTTGGACTTGGAAAGTGGGCAAATGTTATGGGATAAAAGAAGGAAAGATTTTATCAGCGACATTGTCTATGATCGCTACGGAGTTGGTTCAGCATGCGTTGACCCAGAAACGGGAAATATTTTCTTTCAGACCAGCCCAGGTATGCTGATCGGATATTCCCCGGACGGTTCCTTATTGTGGGAGAGATCATTAATGGAAGAATTTGCCCGCCTTACTTTCCCCAATGGCAGAACTGGAGGGCCATGCGTAAGCGAGAACCTGGTGATCTTACATGCCATAACTGCGAATTGGGGAACCAATGGCCCAGCAAGAGACAGGTTCTATGCTTTCGATAAATTTACCGGTGAACTCGTCTGGACGTCCACTCCCGGTACGACTCCGCAAGACAGTTCATTTGCCCCGCTTGTCTTTGAAGAGTTGGAAGATGGTAGGCTTGTGTTTTACAGTGGTACGGGTTGTGGTCATGTGGTTTGTGTGGATGCAAGAACGGGCCAACCGCTGTGGCGTTTCAAAATGTCACACGGTGGGGTAAATGCAGGGGTGGTCCTTTATCAAAACCTCGTCATTGCGGTCCATGGCAAAGAAAACACCGATAGCTCCAAAATTGGGAGAATGGTGGGGATAAAGAAACCAGGTACACTTCCTGCAATCGGAGAATCGATCTTAGAGTTGGACCAAAACGCTGAGGCTTGGAGGAATGAAGAACTGGAATCTTTTACCAGTTCACCTGTTCTTCATAAAGACAGGGTTTACACCACGATCAAGACGGGTGAGTTGTTTTGTAATGATGCTGAAAGTGGCAAAACGATCTGGACATTAAAACTGGCTCCGGATCAAATCCATGCAGCACCTACCTGGGCGGACGACAAACTTTATGTGCCCATGTTTGACGGTCATTTGTTCGTGGTGGAAGATCGAGGGGAATTCGGAGAAATCTTAAATGAGATCGATCTTGGTCATGCCTGTTTGGCTGCACCGGCGATTGCTCAAGGGCGAATTTTAGTCCAGTCCAAGAAGAAACTGCATTGTTTCGGAAATTCGAAAAAACCTTCATCTTTTAAAAGGAGTGAACTTGATTACAGTGCCAAAACCGATCAAATCGCATCTTTGCAGGTGGTTCCCTCCGAATTTTCATTGTCTGCGGGAAAAAAAATAGACTTCCGGGTTTTTGCATTGGATCATACTGGGCGAAGAATCCGTCAACTTGGTGATGGTTTGTCTTGGGAAAAATGGATTCCTCCAACTGCGAAAGTACAGGCTAAGCTGGATGGCAATCTTTCGGTCACCGGCCCTGGAACTCTGACAACTTTTCCGAGTGCCCAATTATCGGCGGGTGCAGTGCGGGTGAGTTTTCAGGAGTTATCTGGATTCGCTAGGGGAAGGATTCTCCCTGCCTTACCTTATCACGAGGATTTTCAGGCGGGCTATGCTTTAGATCAAAAGGCTTCCGACGGAGTCGCCTTCTCCTATCCGCCGCTTCCCTGGTTGGGGGCAAGGATGCGTTGGCAGGTCCAGGAAATGGACGGGGGAGTTGTAGCAGGTAATACCTTGGACCGGGTTCTGTTTCAGCGAGCCATGAACTTTGTGGGTTCCTGGAAAGAGAAAGATTATATCATTGAAATGGATGCGATGGTGGATGGAAATCGTAGAGTCAAATCCACTGTAGGTGTGATTAACCAAAGGTATATTTTTGCTCTCGTTGGAAATGCGAATGCTTTACAAGTAGTGTCTAATTATGACCGCTTTCAAAGATCTGTGCCCTTTCCTGTGAAAGCCGGTGAGTGGTACCGGTTAAAAACTCAAATTGATATACAAGAAGATGGGTCTGGTTTGGTTCGAGCCAAAGCATGGCCAAGAGAAGAGGCGGAGCCTGAGCAGTGGACCCTTGAAGAGGTTCACCCCAAGCCCCATCTCTTGGGGGCTCCTGGAATTTATGCAATGTCTCCACAAAGCCAAAAGAAGGTCTATTTCGATAACCTAAAAATTTACCAAAAGCCTTAACTTTCTTTTTCTTATTTATCCATGAAATCTTGCCACTTTCTCATCTCCATTTTCACTTTAGCTACCTTTAGCCAGCTTCTATCTGGTGCGGATTGGCCGAGTTGGGGAAAAGATCAATCCCGCAACATGGTATCATCTGAAAAAGGCATTACTTTTAAATTTAAACCAGGTGAATTCAATGAGGATGAAAGTGTCGATTTATCTACCACAGAAAACATCAAGTGGGTAGCGAAGCTTGGTTCTCAATCTTATGGGAATGTTACGATTGGAGAAGGAAAAGTAATCGTTGGCACCAATAATGAATCGGTACGAGACCCCCAGAAGAAGGGAGACCGTGGAGTGGTGATGTGCTTTGATGAGGTAAGCGGAGCTTTTGAATGGCAGTTAGTCATTCCCAAGCTTGGGGCGGGTAAAGTAAGTGACTGGGAGTATATAGGAGTATGCTCTTCCGCCGCTATTGAGCAAGGAAGAGCCTATGTCGTTACCAACCGTTGTGAAGTGATTTGCCTGGATTTACAGGGGTTTAAAAATGGAAATGATGGTCCTTATAAGGATGAAGAAAATTATGTACGGCCCAAGGGAGCCATGGATTTACTCAGCCCTGAGCTCGATGCTGATATCATTTGGAGATACGATATGCGGGATGAGTT
>JAQCIX010000166.1 GCA_027593365.1 Verrucomicrobiota bacterium | reverse complement strand
TCTGTTTGCCCGGGTGACCGTAAACCGCTACTGGCAAATGATTTTTGGACGGGGATTGGTATCCACAAGCGAAGATTTTGGCAGCCAAGGCAAACCACCCAGTCACCCCGAGCTTTTAGACTGGCTCGCCCGGGATTTTATTTCTTCTGGATGGAACCTCCATCACCTGCTCACCCAGATGGTACTTAGTTCAACCTACAAACAAAGCAGCAAAATTACCAAAAATGCATTGGAGAAAGATCCCCAAAACATTCTCCTTGCCCGATCTTCTTCTTACCGATGGCCTGCGGAAATGATCCGGGATTCTGCTCTCGCTTACGGAGACCTGCTTCACCAGAAAGTCGGTGGACCAAGTGTACGACCCTATGATCTGCAAGCCTCATTCAAACCAAGCAGGCCAGACACTCCCCCTAACATTCATCGAAGAAGCTTGTACACCTATTGGCAAAGAACTGCACCTTCGCCTGTGATGATGGCTCTCGATTCCTCCAAGAAGGATATATGTATGGTGAAGCGGGAAAGAACCGATTCTGCGGCCCAAAGCCTGGTATTGTTAAATGGACCGCAATTTGTGGAAGCTGCCCGGGCAACCGCGGAAAAACTGATTCAAAAGCATGGAGTGGATAATGGTGAAGCTCTCAGCACAGATGCATTCCGTATGCTTACCAGTAGAAAACCTACAGTAAAGGAAGCTGGAATCCTGAATCGTTTGCTTAGTGAACAGATCGAAGCCTACCAGGACCAAAATCAATCCAAAGCGTTTCTAGGGGTTGGGCAGGTCAAAACCCAGACTGAAAACCCTTCCTATACTGCTGCTGTGACCTCACTGGTATCGACTCTGATGAATTTTGACGAAAGTACCTCCAAGCGATAACCATTAATAATGACCCAATGAAAACTCCTTCAGATTATTGCACCGGATATGATTCTCCCTTGGGTATGAACCGTAGGAGCTTCCTGCAAAGATTTGGCGGAGGCTTAGGAGGAGTAGCTCTAGCCAGTATTCTTCATGCGGACAGTGGAGTTGGCCTTCATCACATTCCCAAAGCGAAACGAATCATTTATCTTTTCCAGTCAGGAGCGCCTTCCCAAATTGATTTATTTGACCACAAACCAAGATTAATTAAGGAAACCGGACAGGAACTACCCGATTCCGTCCGTCAGGGACAACGGCTCACCGGGATGTCCGGAAACCAGTCCAGTCTACCCCTCGTTGGTTCTCCCTTCTCTTTTGCCCAAAATGGGCAAAGCGGACACTGGATGAGTGATTTGCTCCCCTACACCCGCAAGGTGGCGGATGATCTTTGTGTGATCAACTCGATGCACACCGAAGCGATCAACCATGGACCCGGTGTTACCTTTATGCAGACAGGTTCGATGTTTCCAGGAAGACCGACCATCGGTTCCTGGCTATCGTATGGATTAGGATCCATGAATGACAACCTGCCTAATTTTGTAACCCTGGTCACCAAAGGTGGTAAGGGCCAGCCCTTGGTATCGAGGTACTGGGGAAATGGATTCCTTCCTGGTAAACATGCAGGAATCCGCTTTCGTTCTGAAAAGGATGCCATTCTCTACCTCAACCGTCCCGAAGGTGTATCTGCAAATGGCCGCAGACTGATGCTTGACCGCCTAAAAGAACTCCACGAAATTCAGCTGGAGAAAACGGGAGATCCTGCCCTGGAAACCCGCATTGCCCAGTACGAAATGGGCTACCGCATGCAGGCATCCATTCCCGATGTTACTGATTTTTCCAAGGAACCAGAATCAACTTACAAACTTTATGGCGAAGATGCCCGCACGCCCGGTACTTTTGCAGCCAACTGTTTACTCGCGAGAAGATTAGTTGAAAAAGATGTAAGGTTTGTACAACTCTACCACCAGGGATGGGACCACCATGGAGCCCTGCCTAGTAAAATTAAGGATATGTGCAAGCAGACCGATCAGGCATCGGCTGCTCTGATTACGGATTTAAAACAAAGGGGTTTGCTCAAGGATACCCTGGTGGTATGGGGCGGGGAATTTGGAAGAACCAATTATTGCCAGGGAAAATTTAACGAAAAGAATTTTGGCCGTGACCACCACCCTAGGTGTTTTTCCCTGTGGATGGCAGGAGGTGGAGTAAAACCTGGATATGCCCACGGACAAACCGATGAATACAGCTATAATGTGGTCAATGATGGAGTCCATGTACATGATTTCCATGCAACTCTCCTTCATTTACTCGGCATCGACCACGAGCGTCTGACCTATAAATTTCAGGGTCGCTACTTCCGCCTGACTGATGTTCATGGACATGTGGTAAAGCCGGTTATCGCTTAAGCACTAATTCATATTTCAGGCTTTCACCAAGGCTCGGTTTCGCTAGGGTTTAGAAATGCCCTGCCCTTTAAAACACTGCTTCTTTTTAGTTAGTTTTCTGTGCACATTTTTTTGGACACGAGGAGAAGCTGAATGGACACAATGGCGTGGGCCAAATGGGGATGGTCACGCTCCAGAAGGCAGCTATCCCATTCGCTGGGGCGAACATCAAAATATTACCTGGAGAACTTTTCTCGTCCCAAGCAAAGGTCATTCCTCCCCCGTAGTTCAAAACGGAAAAATCTGGCTCACAAGTGCAGTGGAAACTACCGCCACTGAAGAGGAAAAGTCAGCCAGAGTAAAAGAAAGCAAATTTCCTGGTGCCGCCAGTTTGCATTATTTATCCAAAGTGGCTTTCTTTGCCATCCAGTTAGACCTTAGTAGCGGGGATATTCTGAAGGAGGTGAAGGTTTTTGAACAAAGGAACCCTCAGGCGATTCACCGGCTTAATAGTTACGCATCTCCCTCACCCGTCTTAAGCGAAAGGAGACTGTTTGTTCACTTTGGAACCTTTGGTACTGCTTGCTTGGACGCGGAATCGGGTAGTGTTTTATGGAAAAACCAGGATTCAAATCTTCAGATTCATCATGAAAATGGACCTGGAAGTACTCCTATTATTTGGAATGAATTATTAATTTTTCATTTGGATGGAACAGATAAGCAGAGCGTGGTAGCCCTCGACCAGCAAACAGGGAAGCTCATCTGGCAGACTCCAAGGAGCGGGAAATTAAAAGAAAACCCACAGACGAAAAAGGCGTATTCCACACCAGTGATTGCCGAGACTGAAAAAGGCCCCGTTCTTATCTCCACCGGTGCAGACTGGGTATATGGCTATGATCCTAAAAGTGGAAAAGAACTATGGAAAATAAACTACGGCATTTTAGGTTTTTCCAATGTGGCCAAGCCCATCCTCCATGAGGATTTATTCATTATTTCGACCGGTTTTATGAAAGGCGAACTCCACGCCTATCAATTAAATGGTCTTAACCGGCCCGAATTAGTCTGGAAATTATCCAAGGGGGCACCCAAAAAACCTTCTCCTATCTTAGTGGATGGGATTGTCTATGTGATCAACGACGGCGGCATCCTGACCGTGGTAAGGGCAAGGGACGGAGATTTGGTTTGGAGGGAAAGACTGCAAGGAGAATATAGTGCATCCCCAACCTACGCTGGTGGACATATCTATTTTTCCAATCAGTCAGGATTGACCACCGTGATCAAGCCGGGCAACCAATTGGAAATTGTGGAGCAAAATCAGCTCAGAACCGGTCACATGGCCAGTTTCGTGGCAATCCCTAAGGGACTATTGGTCCGAACCAACGAAGCCTTTTATCGGATCGAATAGCAAATCCTTTAAAACTATTTCAGGACATTCTCTGCACGAAGAGCCGAAAACACAGGACCGGAAGGAGTCGCTGGTAATGTTTTTTGCCATTCCACAATTAAAGTTTTGAGTTCCTCGACCACCTCCGGCTGAGTAGAGGATAATTCTTTTGATTCCAGAGGATCCGCGACCAAATCATACAGCTCGCACTTAGAAAAATCTTTATTAGCCACGAGCTTCCAATTCTCATCAACGATGGCATAGGAGAGACGACTCTGAGTCATCCTCCAAAACAATGGTTTT
>JAQCIX010000165.1 GCA_027593365.1 Verrucomicrobiota bacterium | reverse complement strand
CAGGGAGCCAAACATCAGAGATAACCCAAGTAACGCTGGCAAAAATAACCCAGGTGCAAGAAATACCTCTACCAAGACCAAACAAAATCCAAGAAGGAACAGGAGTAACTCTTCCTGACCAGCTAAGCCTGCGACATGTTTAGAGGCAAAAAACACCAATATGAAGCCAATGCCCAATCCACCAAAAACCCCGAAACCTGGGGTCTTGAATTCGATAAACAACAAGACCAAGCCAACACTGAGTAAAAGAGGGGCAATTCCATTAAGCCACAAACCCATTTCCTCCGCCCAATTAACTTCCATTTTAATGAGGCTGTATTGATTTACTCCCCACCTATTATCCAGCAATTCAGTAAGATCAGAATAAATGCCAGTCCCTAGAAGAGGTTGGGGTGGACTGCCATAGGTTTTGACCGCTTCCTCTCCAGTAAGAGTAAGTAATTCCCCCGGGCTCTTGATTAAAGATCCATCAGCTGCCCGCAAGGGTTCTCCTTCGATAATGAGGCTCACATTTGCATCCATCATCGCTGCCATGATTTGAGAGCGGTACTTGTAAGACCCGGCAAAATTTCGAATCTTGGCCTTGAGGTAGGAATTGATCTTTCTCTTCATGGAAGGATCAATTTCTCCACCACCTCCACTCACAGCTTCAGCAGCACCAATCTGGGAGAAAGGAGCAAAAGCAATTTCTTGGGTCGCAATTGCAATGTAAGCACCCGCAGAAATCGCCTCTTTGTTTACATAAGTGAGAACCTTTCCTTCCCACTCATTTAAAGAATCTAAGATCTCCTGCATTATCTCTAAAGTCACACCCAACTCTCCTCCTGGAGTATCCATATCCAGAATGATCAAATCTACTTGCTGCCCGATGGCATCTTTCATACCCCTTCGAAGAATATCAAGGATGGGCGGACCAATTTGATCTCGAACAGGGATAACATATGCCGACTTCTTCTCCATTTTATCCACCCGAGTTGCAGGCTCCTTGGTAGAGCTTAGGGATTGATTTTCTTCGGCTCTAACGAAGGAAAATAATCCCAACAAAAGGATCAGAAAAAGGGAAGATCGGGTCATAATCAGTTAAATACTAATCGTATTACAGGATTTACATTGCACAAAAAGAAAAGAAAGGTCAGTTCAATAATACCTTGGAAACGATCAATTACCAAAATATGGAAATCAAGAGGTGGGATGTGGGCCCATCCACTTTTTTGGTTTTACCCGAAGCAGGAGCCCGTCTTCTTAACTGGCATATTAACATGGCAGACGGCTCGGTTCGTGATGTAATTTACTGGCCTGAGCAGGTTGAAAGTCATTCCTTGACAGATGTTCATGGCGGCATACCTATCTTGTTTCCTTTCTGTGGTATTTGCTCACACCAAAACGAAACAGGTAAATGGAGAACCCAAAGTGGAAATGTTCTGCCTATGCCCAAGCATGGCTTTGCTAAAGATGCTTCTTTTCGGATTCGATCCATGGATCGGGCGGGCTTCGAGGTGGAAATGATTCAGGAAGAAAAATTTAAAGAATACTATCCCTATGATTTTACTTTTACAGTCATCTACCACTTTCTGGAACTGTCCTTGCAAATAAGTTTGGTACTGGAAAATGAGGGTAGGGAGCCTATTCCATGGTCAGCTGGTTTGCATCCTTACTTCCAAGTCCCATGGTGCAAGGATTTATCTCTCGATCACCACCTTTTACAAATTTCAGCAAAAAAATCATTTCAATATCAAGCGAATGGAACGATGTTAGATAATCCAAAATCTAATTACCCTATTCCTCTTGGTGAAGATAAATTAATTAATCGGATTCACTACCAACTCGAATCTCCTGAAGCTGAGATTGCTCTCCTGAACGGGGAAGAAGCCATACGGGTCAATGAGGCCAGTTGGAGTGGAAAGGGTTCTAGGCTTTCTTACATTACTTGGACACAAGCAAATGCACCTTACTTTTGCCTAGAACCATGGATGTCACCACCCAACGCTCCGGAAAATAAAACCACCCAGTTTGTTTCACCTGGAGGACGAGAAGAATTTACAGTAGAACTGGAACTCGCTTAGAGACTATCTGCCCTAGACCGTTGGATTGCCATCAGCACTCCATCCCACAACTCAATTCTTGCCTTTATGCTAGTTTGAGTTGCATCTGAAGCTTCTTTTTCTTTGTCAGCGTCGCCGCCAGTTAGTGATGCAAGCAACTGCTCAGCCATTGGACCGTGTTGCTCCCCATCCAAATGCGCATGTCTTTCTAAGTAATAGTGAAAAAGAGGTGCATCTTCTTGAACAACTTTGCAGTTGTCCAAAATTCTCAAAAACATTAACGGGACGAGATTTTCACGCCCGTTTGCAAAGGAAGCAGCAATTTGGTGTAGAGACCCATGTTTAATGATGTCAAAGGTGGAACGAATAAACTTTTGAACAGGGGATTCGTAGAGCTGCCCTTCAATGGCTGCATCAATCCCGTTCTTAGAGACATCTTGCAGGAAATTTTCTATCGCCGTAGTAGACGCACCCACTTCTTTCATTGAATTTAAGTAGATTTCAAAATGACTGGCATACTGATTGGGATTGTTGGGGTCCGCCGCATCCGATTCTTCTTCGAGCACAATTTCGTTCACCAAACGAACAGCACAACTATTGAAGTTGGGCATCCAAGGTGAACCATGCGGACAAATTCGTTTTTGGAGTTCTTTTAATAAAGACATGAAGTCCCAAACAGCAAATACATGGTGCTCCATAAAAACCCTCAAATCATCTAGGGTTAATAAGGAATGAAAAATGGGATGAGACTCTAGTTTTTCCCTGAGTTCTGTATCGTTTTCTATCATCAGTATGGAAAGTCAGATTATTGCATGATCATTATTGGGCAACCCTTGGCCTAGTTTAGAGACTGAAAAGTATCTACTATCTAACAAATAGGTATGCTGGCGCTCCCGCTGGGAGTCGAACCCAGATCTTCGGTTCCGGAGACCAATGTTCTATCCATTGAACTACAGGAGCGTAAGATATAGAGTTAAAATTCGTTTCTCACGCTGGGTCAAATTCATTAGTTTTCTCAACCCGACATTTCCAAGATTGACTTACTTGCCCTGAAATGAGATTGAGTCTCAGTATCAATTGAGACTCGTTCTCAATTCATAAATCTTCCAATGAACATATCATACCAAACACTCGTCATTTTATGCACATGCCTTCTTGCAAAGGGACATCTTTTGTATGCTGAAGAAACAAGCGGTTCCGCAGACTACTTATCTCCTTTCAATGTGATTGGCTCAAAGCAGGATGTGCCTAAACTAGAGGGCACAGGCACGGTGCTGGACTCCATCGACCTTAAGCCCTTTTTTCATACGGATGTTAATGAAGTATTTAGACAGGTTCCAGGGGTTTATCTTCGACCAGAAGAGGGCTATGGCCTTTTTCCCAACATTAGCTTACGAGGAGTAGACTCGCATCGCTCCGCTAAGGTAACCATCCTGGAAGATGGTATCCCTTCGTCTCCTTCTCCCTTTTCTGACCCTGCTGCTTATTATTCGCCAACTGCGGGTCGTATGGCAGGGTTTGAGATTCTCAAGGGCTCCAGCCAGCTCAGCCAGGGTCCCAATACCACGGGAGGTATTATCAACTACCTTTCGACCCCCATTCCCGATGACCGAAGTTCTCATCTCCGAGCTTCTTATGGTGAGCATAACGAAAGAATCGCCCATGCTTACTCGGGAGGGAAAGCAAACTTTGGATCCGGCAGACTCGGTTACTTGGTGGAGGTTTTTGATCAACGAACAGATGGTTTTAAATCGATCAATGCATTGGGTAACGCGGTGGGAAGGGACGCACCTCTAGCAAAGAACGATATCACCCTTAAGCTCGGGTACGAATTTGGAGAAGGCAACTACCTTGAATTCAAGGCGGGGAGGACGGATCTTGATGCGGATGTTAGCTACATCGGGTTAAGCCCTGAGGATTTTGCCTCTAATCCGTACCAGCGTTATCACAACACAAAACTGGACAAT
>JAQCIX010000164.1 GCA_027593365.1 Verrucomicrobiota bacterium | reverse complement strand
GACGGAGCGGAAACCCGCCTGCTCTCGATCGATTATGGTCAGCGGCATGCCAAGGAACTCCAACAGGCTGAAAAGATTGCAGAGGCATTGGGTCTACCTCATCGCATCCTGCGACTGCCCGACCTCGGTCCCCTGCTCGGAGGAAGTTCGCTCACCGACGACCAGGTGGAACTGCCTGAGGGCCACTATGCGGAGGAATCGATGAAGGCAACGGTCGTGCCCAACCGTAATATGATCCTGCTCGCCCTTGCCGGTGGCCATGCTCTTTCCCTCGGGTTTGACACCATTGCCTACGCTGCTCATGCGGGCGACCATACGATTTACCCCGACTGTCGGCCGGAATTTGCAGATGCCATGGAAACCGCCCTGGGTCTGGCGGACTGGGAGAAATTGAGCCTGCACCGTCCCTTCGTTCATTTGAGTAAGACCGATCTGGTCAAAAAAGGATCTGAACTGGATGCCCCGCTCCACCTGACCTGGTCCTGCTACGCCGGTCGTGAAAAGCATTGCGGGAAGTGTGGAACCTGTGTGGAAAGAAAAGAAGCCTTTGCACTCGCCAAGGTGACCGACCCTACGGAATATGAGGATTCCACAACAGCATGATCACCTGCAGTAAAAGTTACCGGGATATCCCGCTTTCCCACCGCCAGCCCAATCACACTGGAAGGTGTTCCCGTCTGCATGGGCACAGCTGGTCGATCACCCTGACTTTTGCATCCGAGCAGTTGGATGAAAATGGATTTGTGATCGATTTTGGAGACCTTCACTTTATCGAGGATTGGATCGATCAGCATTTGGACCACGCCACCGCGGTCTGGGAAAACGATCCTAAACTGAATGAACTGAAAGCCCTCGAAGCCGATGGTTTGATCAAACTGGTTCTCGTTCCCAGTGCATCCTGCGAAGGAATCGCCCAGTTTCTTTACCACACTTTCCAACCAATGGTAGCAGAAAAAACCAAGGGGCGGACACATATCCACTCCATCCATTTGGAAGAGGATACCAAGAACTCCGCTACCTACCAGCCAGACCAAACCACATGAGCCGGGCACTCCCGGTCTACGAACGCTTTCATGCCTGGCAGGGCGAAGGTTCTCACATGGGGAAGTCGACCTTTTTCATCCGTCTGCACGGTTGCCCAGTGCATTGCCCATGGTGCGACTCCGCCGGCACCTGGCACCCCGACCATGTACCTGATTCAATCGACCGGATCGAGCCCGAGGACCTGGCTGAGGAAGCGATCCTATCGGGTTGCGAGATTGTGGTCATCACCGGGGGGGAGCCTGCAATTCATCCACTTTACGAGCTGGTGCACGAACTGCGCATTCGCAGTATGCCCATTCACCTTGAAACCTGCGGAGCTTTTCCTATTCAGGGAGAGATGGACTGGATCACCCTCAGTCCAAAGTGGAACAAGATGCCGATTGAAGAGACCTTTCTTTTGGCTGACGAATTCAAGGTGATTGTGGAAACCCCCGAAGATCTGACCAAATGGACCGAGGCTCTGCCGATGAAGGAACGAAGAGTACCCGTGTGGCTGCACCCGGAATGGTCTAAAGCGGAAGATAAGGAGGTTTTGGGAGCGATCAATCAATGGGTAAAAAAGGAAGGATTCCCTTACCGGGCGGGATACCAGCTCCACAAACTATATAAAGTGGACGAGGGGGATGAGCGCTCCCGCCCCACCGCTTCCTTGAGTCATCTGCCAAGTTCGGATATGCTTAAGGAGTGAGAGGAGAAAAAGAGTAAACCGATGTGCGGACGCTATACATGGACGAATCCGCAGGTTGAACGCTTTCGTAAATACGCCCCTGCCCCACAAAAAACCATTGAACCACGCTACAACCGGGCTCCGGGTCAGAAGCACCCGATGATTAAATCCAGCAAAACCGAAACCTTATGGGCCGATGCACAGTGGGGAAATTTCCCTTCATCCAAATCTCCAAACGCCCGGAAGTTCCCTATCAATGCCCGTTCGGAAACAGTGGCGGAAAAACCTACCTTTGAAGAGTCCTTTCAACAACGCAGGTGCATTGTACCAGCGGATGGATATTATGAGTGGCAGGTCGAGGGCCATCAAAGAAAGCCTCACTTCTTTCATCTAGCTGAACGATCAACCTTTGCCTTTGCGGGATTATGGAAGGAAGCAGATGGTAAGGACTGCTTCACCATCCTTACCCGTAGTGCCACACCCAAGTGCTTGCACCTGCACCACCGTATGCCGGTAATTTTACCAGAAGAAACCTGGGAGTTCTGGCTCGATCCACACTCCACGCCCGACCTGCTAACCAATCTTTTGCGAAACCCTGCACCGGATATTATTTTTTATCCAGTTTCTAAAAAAGTAAATGCCACCCGGGAAGATGGACCTGAGCTTTTAGAGCGCGACAGGGATCAGCAAACCACGCTGTTTTAAAAAGTGGTCCAAGCCCCTCTCAAGTCATCTAAAAAAGGAAAGTCCACCAGGCAAAACGCCACGGACAAGGTTTTCACTTTATTCCAGAAAAACGGGTGGTCACCCTTCCCTTTTCAAAAAAAAGCATGGGTTGGTTATGCGAACGGTCAAAGCGGTTTGATCCACGCTCCTACCGGAACGGGCAAGACCTATGCCGCTTGGGCCGGACCCCTGATCGAGTGGATGGAGGAACATGCGGGCAAACCTTTGCCGAAGCGGGCACCAGGACTAAGGGTTCTCTGGATCACCCCACTGCGGGCATTGGTCAAGGACACCACCCTTTCCCTTCAGCAATTGGTTGATGGACTGGAACTTCCCTGGACGATCGAGGAGCGTACTGGGGATACCACAGGGTCAGTAAAAGCAAAACAAAGAAAACGCTTTCCCTCCTGCCTGGTAACCACCCCGGAAAGCCTCTCCCTTCTCCTATCCTACCCAGAAACCAAGGAAGCCTTTTCTGACCTGCGAGCGGTGGTGGTCGACGAATGGCATGAACTGCTCTCGACCAAGCGCGGTGTGCAGACCGAACTGGGCCTTGCCCGGCTCAGAAAGTGGAACCCAAAACTCAAGACCTGGGGGCTTTCTGCCACCCTCGGGAACCTTAATGTCGCCCAAAGTGCTCTACTCGGTTCTAAAGGAGTGGGTCAACTGATTGATGGTGATCTCAAGAAGAAATTTCAGGTGGATGTGCTCATCCCCAAAGATATGGAAAAATTTCCTTGGGCCGGCCATCTCGGTGGAAAGATGGTGGAGCAGGTGGCCGGCAGGATCGAAGCGGCAGGCACCACCCTGGTCTTTACCAATGTGCGCTCGCAAACGGAATTTTGGTACAACGCCCTGCTGGAGGCCAGACCGGACTGGGCAGATCAGATTGGCATACACCATGGATCCATCGATCGTAAGGAGCGAAAAAATGTAGAGGATCGATTGCGGGAAGGGACCATCCGAGCGGTGGTCTGCACCAGCAGTCTCGACCTCGGAGTAGATTTCTCCCCCGTTGATCAGGTCATTCAAATCGGTGGGCCCAAAGGCGTCGCCCGTTTGCTTCAACGGGCCGGCCGCTGTGGGCACCAACCAGGTGCAGTCAGCCGGGTATTGTGTGTGCCGACTCATGCCTTTGAACTGGTGGAATATGCCGCGGCCCGGGAGGCGATTGAGGAAAGGCGGATTGAATGCCGCGAACCTCTGCGTGCCCCACTCGACTTGCTCGCCCAGCACCTGATTACGCTAGCCCTTGGAGGTGGTTTCTTCTCCGAAGAGGCATTGATGGAAGTGCGATCCGCGTGGTCTTTTCGAGATATTACCGATGATGAATGGGGCTGGGTACTTGATTTTATTATCCGCGGGGGAGATACCCTGCGTGCCTACGATCAGTTTAAACGGGTGGTGGTAGGCAGCGACGGATTGCACCGGGTAGAATCCAGAATTATTTCCCGTTTTCACCGCATGTCGATAGGCACTATTACCAGTGACCCAGCCATCGAGGTAAAGTTTGCGACAGGCCGCCGTTTAGGCACAGTGGAGGAATCCTTCATCTCACGACTCAAACCGGGTGGGCATTTTTATTTCGGCGGCAAATTACTCACCCTTAAGCGGGTGCGTGACCTAACCG
>JAQCIX010000163.1 GCA_027593365.1 Verrucomicrobiota bacterium | reverse complement strand
GGCTGATGAAATAAACCGTGCACCCGCGAAAGTTCAAAGTGCTTTACTCGAAGGTATGCAAGAACGGCAGGTTACTATTGGCGATCAAAGTTATCTTCTGCCAAAACCATTCCTTGTTTTAGCAACTGAAAACCCCCTTGATCAGGAAGGTACTTATCCATTACCCGAAGCTCAGATGGATCGGTTCATGCTTAAACTTTTGATCAATTATCCCGATCGGTCGGAAGAACTTAAAATCCTTGATGCGAATGCGAGTGTAAATCCGAACCATACGATTAGCCCAGTTGTAGATGCGGATACTATTTTCCGGTCGCGGGCAATCATTGATCAAATCTATTTGGACGACAAACTCAAAGGTTACCTTGTCGATTTGGTTCTAGCTACTCGAAACCCATCCGACCATGGATTAGCCGACCTCGATGCTTTTATCCATTTTGGTGCATCTCCACGGGCGACAATAAGCTTAGCCCTAGCAGCCAAAGCGGTGGCATTCACTCAAGGAAGAAGTTTTGTTACCCCCCAAGACCTAAAAGACATCGCTCCTGATGTTTTAAGACATCGAATTATTGTAAGCTACGAAGCTGAGGCAGAAAATGTAACCAGCGATATGATCATTCAGAAGATTTTAGAAACCGTCCCAGTTCCCTAATTTCCGTACAATTCGATCTTCTTTTATTTAGCTTAAATTAATGAGCGATCACGATGCTGAATATACGCGAGAAATTTTGCGTAAAGTCAGGCAAATTGAAATTCGTTCGAACCGACTGGTCGCCGAATTGTTCGCAGGCTCCTACCACAGTGCCTTTAAAGGTCAAGGGATAGACTTTGAGGAAGTTAGAGAGTATCAACCAGGGGATGAGGTTCGCACCATCGATTGGAATGTTACAGCAAGAGAGGGATTTCCTTTCGTCAAACAATACAAGGAAGAGCGGGAACTGACGATCGTTCTAGCTGTAGATATTTCCAAGAGTACCCAATACGGCTCATCCTTCGAAAGTAAGCGAGAAAAACTTGCCGAATTGGCTGCTCTCGTTGCTTTTTCTGCTTGTCGAAACGGCGATAAAGTTGGGCTTTTATTATTTTCTGATCAAACAGAGCTCTATCTTCCACCTACCAAAGGGCACAAACATGCTTTGCGTATCCTAAGAGAGGTTTTATTTAGACCTACACAGGGAAAAAGCACCGACCTCAACCGAGCTGTTCAGGAACTTAATCAAGTTACCCGTAGAAGGGCTGTAATATTCCTGTTATCAGACTTCATTGTAGATCAAGTATTTAGCAACGAGGAAGGATCTGCCCATGAAGTCCTTTATCATCAACTTTCATACACGAGATTAAAGCACGACTTAATTTGCGTTCGAGTGTTTGACCCCAGAGAAACAGAATTACCTGATGTCGGATTAATCGATCTAAAGGATTTAGAGACAGGCCAAACGATTACTTTGGACACTTCAGATTCAAATACACGAAAAAGATATGCGGAAAATCATCGTAAAAAATCGGAAATTATTTCTCAAAAATTAAAAAAGCGTGGGATAGACGAATTCATTATTTCCACCCAAGGAGATTATTCTAAAGACCTCTTTTCATTTTTTAAAAGAAGGGGAAAAAGGAGGTTCGGATGACATTAATTATAAATGTCGCAAAGCCATACCTGCTCGATCTGGATTTAATGTCAGAATCTCCCCTGCCAATCCTTAAATCTATCTCAGCGGTGTTGAAGGAAAATTTCTGGATTCTCCTCGCATGCGTTTTTGCATCCATATTCTGTTTCCTCTTTTACCTCCTATCCAAAAGAAAAAAAGCAGAGGAAAAAGTTGAAAATAAAGTAATTGAAATTGATCCCTTTGAAGAAGCTTTCGAGCAGATGAAACTCTTAGCGGAATCATCTCCAAGATTAGCCCCGAAACCATTTATTTTTAAGCTATCTGAAATCATACGCCTTTTCATAGAGCGACAATTTAAACTACCAGCACTGGAACAAACCGGTGAAGAGTTTTTACGGGGAATAGCTAAGCACTCTTTCTTACAACAAAAGTTTGAAAAATTATTAGCAGAATTTGTATTCAAAGGAGATCGTATAAAGTACTCACCTGATTCTTTTGTCTCAGAAGATCTAGATGACCTTTTGGCAACTGCTCAGGGGTTTGTTGAACAAGTACGACACGAACTGAATCTTCTCAAGGTTCAGGAAAAAGAAGATCAAATACTTACCCAAAAGACTGGGTCTTAATGAATATGTTATTTGAAAACTTCCACTTTGCAGATCCCTATTGGGCTCTCCTGATCCTTTTGCTGCCTCTTTTGCCCTGGATCAAGAGAAAGTACTTATCTAGGAAAAATACCCTGCTCTTCCCATCTGTCTCGGCCCAGATTTCCGATGGTACGCCCATCTCTAAAAGATGGCTCTGGGTCCCTTTTTTTCTGCGAAATATATCAATCCTTCTTGCCATTACTGCAATGTGCAGGCCCCAAGTTGATCTTAGTACAAGCAGTGTTCTTTCGAGCGGAGTAGACATTGTACTGGCGGTAGACTTATCGGCCTCGATGCTCGCCTTAGATATGAGTGACTCGTCGGCACAAGAAGTCACAAGACTTGATGTAGTTCAAGAAGTTCTTGCGGATTTCATCCACAAAAGAAAACACGATCGTATTGGTCTGGTCGCCTTCTCCATGGACCCTTATCTGGTCAGTGCCCTGACGCTTGACAAAGAGCATCTACAAAAAAACCTAGAAAGGCTAAAAGTGGGTCTTACTCATCAAACAGGAACCAATATTGGATCTGCTCTTGCCGAAGGAATTAATCGTTTAAGGAACCTGGAATCGAAATCCAAAATACTTATTTTATTAACCGACGGTAAAGATGAACCTGCTCCCCTTCACAGCCCTCTGATCTATGCCAATGGGGCAAAAGCGGATGGAATCAAAATTTATACCATTGCCGTAGGTTCAAGTACCCGAACCAGAACCTACCTTTTCGACTCCAATCTCAGGGACCTCATTCGTGCCCCAAATGGAGAACCAATTGTTCGCATGGCAGACTATCCTGTAGACAAAGAAATTCTTGCTCAAATCTCTAACCTAACGGGAGCCCAGTTTTTTGAAGCAAAAGATAAGACCTCTCTGCGAGAGATCTACAACGAAATTGACAGGCTAGAAAAAACGGATGTTGAAATGCAGGTTAATGCCCTTTTTGAAGATCTGTATCAGTGGCCACTTACAGCAGCTCTTTTTGTATTATGTTGCGAATTTATCCTTTCCAGAACCCGCTACCTTAAGATCCCTTGAGTTTTTTTGGACAACCCGAATTGTTACTTTTAATCCCTATTGTTACAGGGATCCTAGGCTTTGTTTTTTTGAAAAGCCAGAATGCAGCAGATAAAAAGTTAAGGTTATTGGTTGCGAGTAAGTTCATCGAAGACTTGGTTCCATTATCCTCCCCAAAAAGAAAGTTTTTGAAATTCTTGATCTTTATTTTTGGATTTTCTTTCCTGGTCATAGCACTGGCAGAACCACAATGGGGAGAGAACCAAAGAAGTATATCTCCTAAAAGCATTGATATCTTAATCGCGGTGGATTTATCGAAAAGTATGCTGGCAAGGGATGTTAGGCCCAATCGGTTGGAGAGAGTTAAGCTAACCCTTAATAACCTACTTCCTACTGTTCGAGGAGATCGTTTAGGCCTTATCGGATTCTCGGGCACTGCTTTTGTACAATGTCCACTTACCTTAGATCATCAGGCGTTTACAAAGAGCCTAAATGATTTGCAGGTGGGATTAATACCAGTCCCTGGAACCAATCTTGCCAAACCTATAGAAGAAGCTCAACGCACCTTTTCCAGGGATGATACGGATAAATTCTTGATTTTAATTTCAGATGGAGAGGATTTGGAGGGTCAGGGATTATCCAAAGCCAAGGAAGTGGCCCAAGAGGGGATTAAAATTTTCACCATAGGAATTGGATCGGAAGAAGGGTCTTTCATACCGACTGACCCAGTAAATCAGAATGCCCAAAGCTTTCTAACCGATAGATCCGGCAAAAGAGTGTTAACTCGATTGGATGAAGATGCCCTCAGGAACATTGCTTCCA
>JAQCIX010000011.1 GCA_027593365.1 Verrucomicrobiota bacterium | reverse complement strand
AACGATCGGTCAGTTCCTTTTTGCTTTCGGGTGGGGGCATGATGTCCTCCGGATCATCGGACATGATACGGTGCCAGGCTTCGCTGTCTTCGGTGCTGCCGGGAACGATCGCAGCAAATCCATCCTTTTCGAAATAGGCGTCTTCTGGAGTGTCGAGACGAAGGTCGGCCTCGCGGAATTTTTCCGATGGCCCATGGCAGTGAAAGCATTTCCCGGAAAGAATGGGGCGGACATCACGGTTAAACTGAATTTCAGTCTTCTCTTCTCCAAGGAGCAAGAAAAACGGAAAGAAAGTTACGATTAATAGGCTGCGCAAAGTCATATGTTTACATTGTTAAGATATAATAGACCTCACTCAAGAAATTAACCCTAAAAAAAGCGGCAAGTCTCTGTCAATTTACGACAATTGACAATTTGGTTTGGGCATAAGGTTCGGTTTGTTTTTGATCTATTCACAGATTAACTCCCCAATATGATGAATTCTTACAAAATTTCATCGGTAGTTTTGTATGAAGTGTAATCATTTGAACATTGGCTGGAAGAGAACCGTTGATTAGAGTAACAGATAGATTTAATTTCGAACTATTATGGAAACCAGCGAAGAAGAACCCATCACCGAAGAGCAAAACGAAACACCGAAAGTGGATGAGGAAATCGTGGAGATCGACCCGGTTGATCTGATGCTGCACGGCAACCTGCCTGCCCAGATCCGCTACGCGATGATCAAAGGCGTGGCGGAAGCCCTCGATGAAAAGGCCCAACTTTTACTGGAAGCGGAATCTAATTTTGAACCACAGGAGGATGAGACCTTTGCGGAGATCGCCCTGCCCGAGATTGAGGCAATGGCCCAGGTCCTGACCGAAGACTGGATCGATTTTTCAAAACTTCGTTACTGGGAGACCTGCCAAACGGCTGAGATTGAATGGGAAGAGTACCCCGCAGAAAATGGCCAACCCGCCCAGCGCGTTCCTTATGCTCGTCCCTTGGAGGATGCAAAGGAGGGGAACCGGTTGCTTGCTAATCTGGAGCAGGTCCGAAACTGGTTGGAGCAAGTGCACCATTTGCATGAGCAAAAGGGAATGGGTTGGGTGTCGCCCCATGGTTGTCCGGAGGATGGGCAGCATGCCTATGACGGCCGGCGGGTATGCATTGAGAAACTAAACCAGTCGATTGATGCGATCCGTTCGAATTTTGATATTTAGGTTCTGCCATGAAGAAAATTTCCACCAGGCTCTTCGCATGCTTTCTTGCCACATCAGTATTTGCCAGTTGGAAACCTAACGATCAGGCGGCGGTCTTTTCCTTGAAACCTGATCAGGTGTTGGGAAGTCCTTACTTCAAGGAGGTTCTCAATACCTATGGATTACTTGGCTTTGGCTACACCCGTATAATGAATGATCACCATGTTGTGGATTTGCAAAAGGAGATGGGTGTACAGATAGAGGATGCAAGCGAGGTTTCCCTCGTCGTGGGTAATTTTTTGGAAACTGTGATTGGTTTACCCGTTTCCACTTCAGGGAATTACCAGGCTTTACACAATTCTTCATTAACTTTCACTCTTCGCACCCAAGGAGAAGTATCCCCTGACACATTTTTTGAAAAATTTGACCGGTGGGCATCGGGGCCGGCATTCAGTAAATCCGATATAGAACGATTTCGCAAAGATGCCAGGATTGAGCCCGATAAAATTGATGAAATGAGTAAAACTCCCCGGGTTGAAAAGAAATATTATGCCGAAATGAAAAAGCCCGAAAAGGTGGGTGAGGCGACATTTTTTTCGATCCCTGCAACTGGAATCACCCAAGCCTTACAAACGAGTGGAGTGGATGGAATCAAAATGACCCTGGGCATGCAGGCGGAAAATGGCATGACTGTGTTTGTACTGGGTAGCAGGAAGGATGTACTGGGTTTTTTTGAATATGAAAACACGAACAAGGGATCATCTCACAATGTTGGAAGTTCTGAGTTTACCTCTTTTTCAATTCCCTTGGATGGTGAGTTACTCAAAAAAATGGAAACCAGCAACCTATCTGACCCCAATGGGCCGTTGGGTCCCCTGGCCACTACTCTCGGGCAGGCGATGTATCAAATCAAAGAAATTTCGGGGACCGCAAAATTCTCAGGCGGGCGTGCCCATCTAGACCTTACTATAACCTGCAAGGATGTTCAGTCTGCCCAGTCCATATGGAGTGTGGGCCAGGCATCTTTGGGGATGGCTCAGCTACAAATGTTGAGAAAACAACTGAAAAATCCTGCTGCCCAAACCGCAGTGAGTTCTGATTTTTTAAACCGGATCAAGTTGAAGAATCAGGAAGCAAAGGTCCTTGTGCATGTGGAAGCCTCTCCCAGCGAACTTATGCCCTGGGCGGCGAATCAAAAAATTCCCTAAATTACTTTTCTATGTCCAGGCAGTGCTGGGCATAGCTCTTGATTTTTTCCCGGACCCCGGTGAGACCATTTCTGCGGTTTGGAGAAAGGTGCTGGGTGATTCCGACCTCGGATAAAAAATCAGGTTCCATTCGAATGATCTCCTCGGGGGTTTCTCCACTGTACAATTCGCAAAGGAGGGTGGCGGTACCCTTAGTGATGGAGGCGTCGGAGTCTGCCTGAAAAAAACATGTGCCGTTTTCAAACTTGGGAAATACCCAAAGCTGGGAAATACACCCTTTGATCAGAAAGGTTTCTATTTTATATTCATCTTCCAGTCCGGGGGCGTCTTTCGCCCGGTCGATCACATAGGCAAAGCGTTCGAGAGGATCTTCAAAAGGCATGAGTTCCTCTATCAATTGATCCCGTTTTTGCTCAATACTCATAGAAATTAATTTGGAGGGTTTCCTGAAAAT
Organism: Verrucomicrobiota bacterium; assembly: GCA_027593365.1. Classification (GTDB taxonomy): domain Bacteria; phylum Verrucomicrobiota; class Verrucomicrobiia; order Opitutales; family Seribacteraceae; genus Chordibacter. The sequence continues at coordinate 21,433 of JAQCIX010000011.1, read as the reverse complement.
TCGAAGGGTTGGTCGGTGTAGGTTTTACTTCCGATTTTGAGAGAACGGAGGATGCCCTGTAGAGGGATGTTCTTGGAAATATTGCTTTCCGTACGGAAAAGAGCACTGTTCCCCACCGTTTCTCCGGTGGCGGGATCGGCGACGGCTCCCAGACTCATAGTCTGGTTGGAGTCCGTAAGAGTTAGCTCGATGGAGGGCTGGGAGATGCGCACATAATTTTCGGCATGGGCATCGAGGATAAAGATTTCCAGCTGGTCGTTTGTGTTTTGGAGGATTTCCAGATTGTACCCCGAACCGTGTTTGCCCAGTTCCATCAAAACGCCACCCCGTAAAGGTTGGTGAATATGGAGGCCCCCATGGTCTGAGGAATGGGGATCCGTGCTGCATCCAAAAAGAAGCAGGAGGGCGGTTGAAAAAAGAGAAAAGAAGAAGTGCATCGTATTATGTGCACCCTATTAAATTTGATCTTCTGGAGCAAGAGCAAGACCAAGCCTCGGGGCAATTTTTGTCTGCTTGGGGTCTTTTATGAATGGTCAATTAGGGCCGAACGATTCTAAAGTGTAATGAATATGATCAAAATCAAATCATTCGTTTGGAAAAATCTGCATGCAGGATTCATTGCGTGGTTCTGCCTTATTTTAAATGGTTGTACCAGCCAACCCGATCCGTCCGCGGATGCGGGTGTGCCCGTGCCGAAAACCACTGTAGAACCTGCTAAAAAGCCCCAAGCTTCGTCTGCCTCCAATCGCCCCAATGTGGTGATTGTGATCACCGATGATCAAGGGTATGGGGATTTGGGAAGCACCGGAAACCCAATCATTCAAACCCCGATGCTCGACACGCTGGCCAATGAATCTGTTTGTCTGACGGATTACCATGTGGCTCCAACCTGCTCGCCCACGAGAGCTGCCCTGATGTCGGGGCATTGGACAAACCGCACAGGTGCCTGGCACACCATTATGGGGAGGTCGATGCTCCGGGAAGACGAAGGAACTCTAGGCCAATTTTTCCAGGATGCCGGTTACCGTACGGGGATGTTTGGTAAGTGGCACCTGGGGGATAATTTTCCATACCGACCAGAGGATCGGGGGTTTGAGGAGGTCTACCGGCACGGCGGGGGTGGAGTGGGGCAAACCCCGGATGTATGGGACAATTCCTACTTTGATGGAGGCTATTTTCACAACGGCGAAATCGTTGAGGCCAAGGGCTTTTGCACCGATGTATTTTTTGAGCAGGCCAATCGATTTATTACGCAATCGGCAAAGAGTGGGAAACCATTTCTGGCTTACATTTCGACGAATGCTCCCCATGGGCCTTTCCATTGTCCGCAAAAATACATGGATTTGTACGAGGGACAAAGCCCGACCATTCAGGCATTTTATGGGATGATTACCAATATCGATGAAAATGTGGGCAAGACGAGGGATCTGCTCAAAGACCTTGGGATCTATAAAAATACCATTTTTATTTTTACCACAGATAATGGGACGGCACGTGGACGGGAAATTTTCAATGCGGGTATGCGTGGGCAAAAAGGGAGCGAATATGATGGGGGGCATCGGGTGCCCTTCATGTTGCATTGGCCAGACGGAGGGATGGCAGAAAAACGAACGATGGAGACTCTTTGTCATGCCATTGATATTGCACCGACTCTTCTTGATTTAATCGGTGCTCCCATGCCCAAGGACTATTCGTTTGATGGAATTTCCATTAAGTCTCTGCTTCAGGGGAAGGGAGATCAAGATTGGCCAGACCGTATGCTGGTAACGGATTCCCAACGGGTGCGTGATCCGGTGAAATGGAAGCAGTCTGCGGTGATGACCCAGGGTTGGCGTTTGGTCAACGGGAAGGAGCTTTACCAAATTGACTCGGACCCCGGGCAGGAAAAGGATGTTGCCGGGGAGCACCCCGAGAGGCTCCAGAAAATGAGAGCTTTTTACGAAGCATGGTGGGCGGAACTGGAACCTAGCTTTGCCCGGACCACCGAACTTTATGTGGGCCATGCGGAGCACCCAGTGGTATCCTTGACCAGTCACGACTGGATTCAGGAGGAGTATCCGCCCTGGAACCAGGCGCAAAACCGGCACAAGTTACCCGTACACCCGCGTAAACTGAACATGAAGCATGCTGGGCATTGGGCGATTAAAGCGGTGCGTGAAGGCAGGTATGAGGTGGAGGTGAGGCGATGGCCTAAGGAGTCGGGCAGGAAAATCAATGAGGTCTTACTCCCCGGAGCTAGTGTGCCCGGAGCGGACCAGGCTTTTCGGGCCCGTCCGGGACTGGGCATAGGAGCCACATCGGCAACCATCCGCTTAAATGGGGAAGACTTGGAATCCAAGCCGGTGGACGAAAATTCCGAAAGCGTGACCTTCGAGGTTGAACTTTCAAAGGGTAAGCACCAGTTATCCCCTTATTTTACCATCCCGCAGGGAGAGCTGGGCTGCTATTATGCAATTGTGAAGGGGCCCATGTAAGACCTCATCTTTCCCAACCTGAAAAGCCTCTGCTAATTGATGAAGCAATCCATTAGCTGTTGCTTGTTCTTTTCCTTGGTAGGATTGTTCGGGGGACTGGCCCAAGCCAAAATACCCACGACTCCTCCGAATCTGATCATCATTCTCGCCGATGATATGGGGTGGGGTGGGTTGAGTTGTTACGATAATCCATTCTTTGAAACTCCGGAAATCGACCGGCTGGCAAGCGAGGGTCTCCGGTTGACCGACTTTCATTCCAATGGGACGGTTTGTTCACCCACCCGGGCTGCCTTAATGACCGGGCGTTATCAGTACCGTTCCGGATGCCATGTGGTGATCAATGCGGATCGTAAGCACAAAGATCACCTGCGAGGAATGCCAGATAAGGAATGGACCTTGGCAGAAGCTCTGAAATCGGCTGGTTACCATACGGCGATCTTTGGGAAATGGCACCTCGGATACAAACCAGAGTTTAATCCAACCCTACATGGATTTGATCAGTTCAATGGATTTATCAGCGGTAATATAGATGCTCATTCCCACTACGATCGGGTGCTGGTTAAAGACTGGTGGCAAAATCAGGAGGTTCAAGATGAGCCGGGATACCATACCGATTTAATCACGGAGCATACCCTGCGGTTTATCCGTAAAAACCAGCATAAGCCTTTCTTTATTTATGCGGCTCATGGCACCCCGCATAGTCCTCATCAGGCCCGTGGTTCGCCCGTTCAGCGCGGACCTCAAAAAGGGAAGTTTCCGCCTGGAGAAACTCCAGTGAAATACTCCAATAATCCAAAGGATGACAACTGGCTGATCAAACATTTTATCTTACCCCTTGATGAGGGAGTGGGGCGGATCCGCAGGGAACTCGTGAAGCTCGGATTGGCTGAGAATACCATCCTCTGGTTTATCTCCGACAATGGCGGTACTAAAGGGAATTATTCCACCAGTGCCCAGACCCGTGCAGGCAAAGCATCGGTGTACGAAGGGGGGCATCGGGTACCGGGGATCGTCTGGGCACCGGGCAGGGTTCCTTCAGGTGCCTGCTCCGAATTGATTGTGGGGATGGATGTCATGCCAACCTGTTTATCCCTGGCAAAGGTAAAGCGACCCGAAGATGTGGAGTTCGATGGAATAGATGTGGGTCCTGCACTTTTTCAGGGAATGGCCCTGCCGGAGCGTGCAGTTATTTGGGGAAGAAACCCAGAGGGTGCGATCCGGGTGGGTTTTTGGAAACTGGTTGGAAACGAACTGTATCACCTCGGGGAGGATCCTCAGGAAACGAAGAACCTGGCTGATCAGCACCCCGAACGGGTTCGTCTAATGATGAAACAACGCCAAGAAATATTTGATCTAGCAATTAAGGAGTCTCCTTACGATTAAGAAACCAAGCTTTTCAAGGTCTTGCTTCCTACGGTATAGGAAGCTTGTCTGGATAAGAAACGAGAAACCAACCGAAAAAAACGGTTGTTAGGCGGCTTGGAGTTCCTCGGTAGATAGCTGGTTTTTAAGGTCCCGAAAGCTGATCATCTTACCATTTTCTTCATCCCAAAGCCGGTATTTGATGGACCGTAGGCTGGTGCGAATGTTCAGTTCTGGTGCATTGCGGAAGAAGGGATCCGAGTGATGACACTTTTCCAGGTTGTAATTTGGGATCATCGGGTTGAGGTGATGAATATGATGAAAGCCGATATTTCCAGAGAACCATTGAAGGATCTTGGGTAATTTGTAATAACTGCTACCTTCCATGGCCGCAGTGGTGAAATCCCAATTTTTGGTTTCTTCCCAATAAGCATCCTCAAACTGGTGTTGGACATAAAATAGCCAGACTCCCGAGCATCCAGCAACAGCCATCATAATAAGTTGCAGAAATAGCCAGGGCATAAATCCAAAAATTGCACTCATGCATACGCCCCAGGTGAGAAGAGCAAGGTTCATCATCATCACTGATCGTTTTTCCCTGGGTTTGGATTTTTTCGAGGGAAATCGTTCGAGCACAAAAAATAAAAACAGGGGAGCCAAAACAAAAAGAATAAAGGGATTGCGAACCAAACGATAGTTTAAACGAGTGGTACGTGAGGAAGCGAGGTACTCCTTAACTGTTAAGGTCCAGACATCGCCAATCCCACGCCTATCCAGATCACCCGTGGTGGCATGGTGAACGGCGTGTTCCCATTTCCAATGATGGTAAGGAGTGAAGGTAAGCATGCCGGTGATGAAACCGAGGATGTCGTTGGCCTTTTTGTTTTTGTAAAACGACCCATGACCACAGTCATGAAAAATGATAAAGGCACGGACAAGGAATAAACCTCCTAGAATAGCCAAGGCAATAGCCAGAATTAAGGATACTGGGTATATGTAATAAAGGGCTGTCCAGATGCCCGCCAGTGGTACTAAGGTGTTTAACACCTGCCAGGTTGCGACTTTAAGGTTTGGCTTTTGAAAATCTTCCACAAGCGATTTCCATTCGGCGACCGAATTTTTATGTTTTTTCATGATTATTTCCCCCTATCGATGATCCCCAAATCACATTATAACATCAGGAAATTACGGATTAAGCAAGGACTGAAAGTTGATGAACGGATGATCAATTTTGTACGAATTTGTTCGATGTCGCTTGTCGGGAATGAGGGTTGCTCTATGTTATTCGTCTCAAAATATGAAAGAAAACAAAGATAATAACCAATCGGCATTTGGGCGTACGATCGAATCGGGTTTGGAGCAGGTTTCCACGGATCATAAGTTTTTGGTTGAAGCGTTCTCACGGGTGTTGGAAACCTTGGGCTTTTCTGAATCTGCCACATTGCTTCGGGAAAGAAATTTTGCGGATCCAGAAGGTGTACTTGAGCCTAAAACCATTCAGGCCATTTCATTTTATTTCCAGCTTCTAAATTTAGTTGAAGAACACGGGGCGGGTCGAAGTGCCCGATTGAGAGAGAAAGAGTTGGGAGGAGATGCGGAGCCTGGGCGCTGGGGGCATTACTTTAAAAGACTTGAAGCAGCCGGCTTTACTGAAGCTCAGGTCCGTAAAAAACTGCCCAAAGTGCGGGTTGAGCCGGTCTTTACCAAGCACCCGACTGAGGCTAAAAGATGGGCGGTTTTGGGATTGCACCGCGAGATCGTTCGACTTTTGCGAAAGCGGGATGCTGTGGAAACCTCGTACGAACAAATCTTTTGCAACCGTTCCCTGCAGGCAGTATTGGAACGCCTGTGGTTGACTGGGGAAATCTTTTCTCAAAAACCCGAAGTTGAGAATGAGCTGGAAAACCTAAGTTATTACCTAAAGCAGGTTTTTCCGGTGGTTTTTACAAATTTGGATGACCGGTTGCGTCATGCGTGGAGTACGGTTTGGCCGGAAGCTAAACCTCTCCTGGACGAGGAACTGCCCAGCCTTGTTTTTGGATCCTGGGTCGGAGGAGACCGGGATGGGCACCCGAAGGTGACAGCAAAAGTTACCCGAAGTACCCTTCTCACTTTAAACGAGGGTGCAAGGGAGGTTGTGCGGGCTCGTCTTCTGGAACTAGGGCAAAAGTTGGCTTTCAGTCGGGCGGGTTTACAGGCTCCTCAAGCTTTGATGAAGCGATTGGAAGAGTGGGGGATTTCACCCGAAGTGGGGGAACCCTGGAAAGTTTTTGTTTTGGGGATGGTAGATCGATTGAGTGAGGGTGTCATTCCGCTGCGTGAAAACCTCGCCCTGCTTATTGAAACATTGGAGGACGCGGGAGCCTTAAGAACCGTAACTTTATATGTCCGTCCAGTTTTACGCTTGGTGAACAGTTTTGGGCTCCACCTGGCCCGTCTTGATGTCCGGCAAAACAGTGCAGCTTATGACTTGGCTCTCGGGCAGATGATGGAGGCTGCGGGAATCGAAGGTGGGTTGACATTTGGGGAGTGGTCCCTCGAACAAAAACTGGCCTTTTTAAATCAGGAACTGAGCCACCCCCGGCCGATGACTCATTCCTCGATGTCCCTGCCTGCCGAAGCGGAAGAAGTGCGTGCCACCCTTGCTGAATTGGTGGATCATCTCCATACACAGGGACCCGAGGGACTGGGTTGCCTGGTGGTGAGTATGACCCGCAATGTGGCTGACTTACTCGTGGTGTATGTGCTGGGTAAGGAAGTCGGTCTTACCCGAATGATCGATGGAAGAATGACCTGTGACCTGCCAGTGGTTCCCCTTTTTGAAACCTTTGAGGATCTGGAAGCTGCCCCCGGGATTATGGAAGCCTTTTTGAGCCATCCATGTGCTCAGGCAAGTTTGCAGAATGTCGGAGGAAAGCCGAACCAGGTCATCATGCTTGGTTACAGTGATAGCAACAAGGATACTGGAATCATCGCCAGTCAGTGGGCTCTGCAGCGTGCACAAAAGCGGTTGCTAAAGATTGGCGAGGATCATGGCGTTTCCCTTACTTTTTTCCATGGCCGTGGTGGAACAGTGGGCAGGGGAGCCGGGCCAACCCACCGCTTTTTGGAAGCTCTCCCGGATGGTTCGCTGTCGGGTGGTTTACGGATCACTGAGCAGGGGGAAGTGATTGGGCAGAAGTTTAATACCGCAACCACTGCATCTTCCAATTTGGAAACCCTACTGGCCGGGTCCCTCGGAGCTCAGATGCTCCCTTCGGAAAGGGGAGAGTCTGAACAAACCACCGCCCTGATGGACTCCCTGGCCCAGTCTTCCCGATTGGCCTACCGTGAACTTTTGGAAACGGATGGCTTTGTGCAGTTTTACCGTCAAGCCACCCCGATCGATGCGATTGAACGAAGCCGGATAGGTTCACGGCCAAGTCGCAGGACTGGGCAGGCAACCTTGCAGGACTTGCGGGCGATTCCCTGGGTGTTTAGTTGGAACCAATCCCGATACTACCTGCCTGGTTGGTACGGAGTGGGTGCGGGCTTGGAATCTTTGCAAAACGAACAACCTGAGCTTTTTGACAAGCTACCTGAGTTGGTAAATCAAAGCTCTTTCCTCCGGTATGTATTTTACAATGCGGAGAGCAGTCTGGCGAGTTCTGATCCCAATTGGATGGCTGCCTATGCAGAATTAGTGGAAGATGAAAATTTGCGCAGCTTGATGTTGGGTAAAATTCTCGCTGAAAGAAGTTTGGCCGAGAAACACTTTACCAGAATGTTCCGGGGAACTTTGCAGGAGAGACGTCCGCGTTTTTGGAAAACCCTACAAGCCCGTGAAAATGCTTTACGCTTGTTGCATGGGCAACAAATTCGATTACTTAAAGAATTCCGTGCGGAGGGGGGAGAGCAGCCAGAACGGGTCGAGCGTATGCTTTTGGTAGTCAATGCGATTGCCAGTGGCCTGCGCACTACGGGCTAAGCCTGAGAGAAGCTTAAGAAAAACTAAAATTTTTCAGGAAACGGGAGGGTGCCTCCTCCGCAAGGTCGAGCACATTGGAGATATTGAGGAAGGTAATTTCTCCCATCGTGCGGCAGGATTCAAAACGCTGGTCTTCATGCATCCGGGCGAGTTCTTCGCGTAAACGGCGGACTTTCTCATCGCTGGATATACGATCCTCACACATGCAGGCACGCAGTCGTTTGATCCGGGTCTGGGAAAAGTTAAATCTTCTTTGAATCAGGGTCCGTTCCTCCCGTTGGTACTGTAAACTGGTATCTCGGTTGATCAGCCGTGTGCAAAGGTTGACCACAGGCAGGTTATTTTTGAAAAATTGAGGAAGGTAAAAGCTTCGCCTTCCTTCATAGGACTGTTGATCAAAATCGATCGCCCGAACCCGGTACTGGGTATGCTCGAGGTCGGGAGTCATCTCCACCACATAGTTGTAAGCTCGCATGTCACCAAGCAGGCGAACAAAACAACGCTCATTAAATTTGATAAACTCCTTGGCCAGTCGGACTTCGTTTAATTCCTCACGGTTCAGGTAGTCGCGGATAAAATCATCTCCGGGTACGCCAATGATGTGTTCCTCAATCAGGGTGTCTTGATCCACCTGGAAATTAATCTCATTGGGAGAAAGTAGTTGTTCAAGTTCCAGTCCATAGACCCGGGAAGCATCCGCCTTTTTTACATAAAAGTAATCATGGTTATCATTGTACTGATTTACAATCCGGATGCGGAAAGGTTTGGTGTTGCCGAAGGTGCAGTAGTCCACCCGATCCACATAGAGGTTAGGAAGGATGCGTTCATCCCCACCGGAACGCAAAAGGACATAAATCTTTTTTAAGCCCTCAAACATTTCCCGTCCATAATTCTGATCATAAACCATGGTTTGCCAGAGCGTATCCTCATTTTTGGCATTCATGACCGGATAACAATCTTCCGACTGTAAGAGGTTTTCGTAATGAACCGGTAAATCAAGCTGACGCTTGTAGTATTTGAGGTATTCCCGCAACGGATCGCTCAGGGGGTAGAATTTCTTCTTTTGCTGTTGTTGAACTTCTTCCTTCATCGGGTGGGGTTACCTGCTTATGAATGAGTTATCTTAGTGTAGCCCAAGCCAAGCGACAAGGAGCAAAGAGAAGACGGCTTAGGCCTCACGCAAAAGCACAACAGGTTTTTGTCTCAAGGCTTTACGGACGCCAAAATCTGCGGTGAGTATACTTAGTAAAATGACCGCCAAAATGACCAGTAAAGGAAGATCCCAGCGAAAACTCCATACCCGGTCAAAGACCTGAACCGATAGGATGTAACTGGTAAGTAAGCTCAGCAGGGTGCCAATCAATGCAGCAGAACCCCCAAGCAATCCAAATTCCAACCATACCTGTTTGCGAATATCCCCAAGTGTGCTTCCCAATACTTTTTGCAAGTTCATTTCCCAGCTTTGGCTACGGGATTTTTCGCGAACCACGCAATACAGGATGACCAGACCGGCGAGGATGGATAGGGCAGCCATAAACTGAAGGGACCAGGTCATCTGCCCGACCACCTCAAGGATTTTTTTCCCAGTACGTTCCACATCGAGGATGGAAACGGTGGGGAATTGGTGAACCAATGAATCCTGTAGTTTCTCTTTCTTGTCGGGGGTGAGTTGATGAACCGTTGCGAGAAAAGTTTTGGGTGCCTGTTCCAGCACCCCTGTCTGCATTTGCACAAAGAAATTGGGCTGGAAACTGGTCCACCTCACTCTCCGCAGGTTGACCACAACCGTATCAATGAGGATTCCGGAAACTTCAATGGTCATCGGGTCTCCCACGCTCAGGCCCAAAGCCTTGGCGTACTTTTGCTCGACGGATATTTCGGCGGGTAATCCGCTGGACGGATCATAGGCCCCAGAAAAGGGCACCCCTTCCAAAAGTTGTTCGCTTTCTAGCAGATGCTCACGGTAACTCAGATTGAAACTCCGGTTGCGAAAGGCATTACGCCTTTGTTCATCCGGGTTGTTGAGTTCCTCTTCTTCCCGGAGGGATTTCTCGTAGGGTTTTCCCTGAATGGTTTTAATCCGGCCACGCACCCACGGGGTCAGGTTTTGCAGGGGGATGTTTTGCTGCTCCAAAAGAGCACGGATTCCAGGGAGTTGTTCTTCCTGCACATCGAAAAGAAAAAGGCTGGGCAGATTGCTCCTGGGTTGGTCGATCCCGATCTCTTTGCTCAACCCATGGTAGGTTTGGGGAATCAGGGTGAGGAGGAGCACCCCGAGCCCAATGGCAAGAAACCCGGTCAGGGCACCGGCCCGGTTGCGGGAGAGGGAGCGGGCAGCGAGGCGAAGGGGGAGTCTCGCCCGGTGGAGCAGTTTTTCTCCCATCCGAAATCCAACTCCAGCCACCCCATAAAGTAAAACGAGTGAAACTAAAAAACAGATAAAAAACAGGTTGGCCAGTTTGTCGGAATTTGCCTGAGTCATGCAAAGCAGCCAAAAAGCAAAGAGCCCGGGGATTGCATAAAGAAGGTTTTGGCGGATGGGTCTGGACCCAGGTCTGGACGCTTCCTGAAAAAGTTCGGCCGGTTGGAGTTTGCGAAGCTTTTGCAGGGAGGGCAGGGCGAGGAACCAACCCGAAAACACTGCGACCAGAAAGGTTTGAAGGACGCTCTTTGGGCTTATGGTAATCTCGACCTGAGTGGAACTGATCCCAGAGATCGTATCGCTGAGCATCGGTAAGAAAATCGAACAGGCAAGCACCGCCGGACATGCAGACAGAAATCCCAGGAGGATGAGTTGCAGGATAAAGATACGGAGGGTGGTGGATCGGGTGGCTCCCAAACTAATCAAGGTGGCTAGTTCGGGGAGTCGGTGGGCCAGGAATCCATGAAAGAGAAAACCACTCCCGAGGCAGGCAAGAAATAGTGCAACCAGAGAGACCAGGGACAGGAAGTCGGAGAGGTAACGCAGGAGACGACCCGCCCGGTGACCAGCCTGTTGGTGGGAGTAGGTGCGTACTTCGGGAGATTCAATGGTTTTTTCCAAGCCCTGGATCAATAGGTTTGCGTCTATTTGCTCAGGCAGGCGAAAGAGGTGGGTGTGAAAAGCAAGGTTTCCCGTGCCGAGCAGTTTCGTGTCTTCGAGAAAACCCAGACCGATAAAGATTTTGGGGGCCAGGTCGGTTGGCTGAAAAGCGAGCCCAGACTCTTCCTCGATTAAATCGGATACCCGGAATGTGGTCTCTCCCAGCTGGATGGACTCGCCTACCTGCACCCCGAGTTGGGCTCGGGCTTCGGGGTAGATCCATGCAACTTTTTCTTGGTGGAGGGAAGTGATGTTTTGTCCGCTTAGTTTACCCGCACTTTGCAGGGAAAAGGATCCATAAAATGGAAAGCCCTGATCGATCGCCACCACTTTGACCAGCCGGCTGCGCCCACCTGGACCAGCCGCCATGGAGAAGAAGTCCACCGTCTGGGACTCGGTGGTCTGGGCGGGGAGGTTTTTACGGGCCTGAATCAGTTCATCGGGTGAAATGGGCCGGCGTGCACGCAGGGCGAGGTCGGCTCCGAGTAGTTCCCTGGATTCGCTTTCAACCTTGGAGGAGATCGATTCCTGAAAAGTGTCGACCACCAGAAAACCGATCAATCCGAGGGCGAGGTTGAGGGAGTAAAAAAAACAAAAGGAGCGACTGTTGCGAATCTCGCGCCAGGCCTGGCGTACGATAAACCTCATTTACTTTGCTCGTGGAGCCCACCCTCGGTTAATTCCAGGATACGGTCACACCGGTGAGCAAGTTCCCGGTTGTGGGTCACTAAAAGAAGGGTCAGATTGTGTTGCGAGCAAAGATGGAAGAGCAGATTCATAACCTCCTCGCCCGTTTTTTGATCGAGGTTTCCTGAAGGTTCATCTGCGAGGATGAGAGACGGTTGGGTCACCAGGGCCCGGGCAATCGCAACCCTTTGGCATTCTCCTCCAGACATCTCGGATGGGAAGTGAGATGAGCGGTGGGATAGACCCACTTGCGAGAGTGCTTCCCCGGCTTGTCGCTCGTGGTTGGCTGTATTCAAAATCTCCAAGGGTAATCCGACATTTTCCAAGGCGGTTAAATTGCGCATCAGGTGATATTGCTGAAAAATGATTCCCAGTTTTTGGGAACGGTTTTTGGATCTTTCGTCCTCACTCATCTTTGCCAGTTCAACCCCATCCACTTCAATGGTGCCAGAGTCAGGGTTGTCCAATCCGCCCAGTAGGGAAAGTAGAGTGGATTTCCCGCAACCACTCTGCCCGAGAATGGCGATTCTCTCTCCCCGGGAGACTTCCAAGTTGATTTGAGTGAGGACCCTGACCTCCTTATCTCCCTGGGTGTAGGACTTGCATAGTTTAGATACTTTTAAAATTGGATTCACTGAGGAAAGTTGGGTAGGTGTTGGCTAAGGTGCTGGTAGACCGTTTCGCAAATGATTCGGTGTCCAGCGGAGTTTGGGTGGATGCGGTCGGGGAGGTTCATCTTTGGATTTCCACCCACACCTTCGAGTAAAAAGGGAAGAAGAGGAACCTTTAATTCATCCGCAAGCTGAGGAAAGATATTTTCAAAATCTTTTAGGTATGGAGAACCGTAATTGGGTGGGAGTTTCATCCCCGCTAGGAGGACGGAAACTTTATTTGCCTGAGCTTGTTGAACGATTTTTTTGAGGTTGTTCTTGGTTTGCTGAGGAGCAATCCCACGCAATCCATCGTTGCCGCCCAGAGCAACGATCAAAAAATCGGGGGGTGATTTGAGGTACCAATCAATCCGGGTGGCTCCACCACTGGTCGTGGAACCGGTTACCCCTCCGTTGATCACCTCATAAGGTTGGGAGCCTGCAGGTAGGTTGGCATTTAATTTTGCTTGGAGCAGGTTGGGGTAGGCCTCGGATGGGGGGATTCCGTATCCTTCGGTGAGCGAATCCCCCAGGATGAGAATCCGGTAGGGTTTATCCTTCCCTTCATTTTTTGAACGAATGGTGGAGGCAGAACTTGGGAGCGTTGGGTTCTCTGCACAGGAAGCCGCGTAAAAGAGAAGGATAGAAAAGAACCAAGTGTTTGCCCGCATTTGCAAAGTTAGCATATTGAATCTTTATTTCTTATCAACTTCCCTAATCCAAATGAGCCTAGTTCTGGAATTTTTAAATGAGCATGCCCTGAGTATAGATTTTGCTATGTTTGTTCTTATAGGATTGGTCCAAGTGATCGTCTATCCGGTTTTTAGGGAAATCCCGCATAACCGATTTGCGGTTTGGCATCCGAGGTATTGCAATCAAATCGGGTGGTTTGTGTTACCCCTGATGTTTGCCCAGTTGATTGGTTCTTTATCTGCCTGTTTTTTTATCGGGGAGGCGTTGAGTTGGGCTCATCTGCTTTTCGTGGGGGTGGCGTGGTTGGTTACTTTTCTTGTGTCTGCTCCGTGTCACAGAAGATTGATGAAAGATGGAAAGGAGGACTCCGTAGTGGAAAGATTAATCCGCACAAACTATTGGAGGGTATTAGCTTGGTCGGGTGCCTTGGTTTGTTCGTGGATTCAGTATTAAATGAGCCATCCAAAATCCAAACTGGAAGTAAAGGACTGTGCCCGGTGCGGACGACCTTTCCGTAACCGGAAAAAATGGATTTTAAAAGGAATTTGGGATCAGGTGATTTATTGTTCTGAAAAGTGCAGGCGAACCAGGAAGTGATTTCTCCGAAAGGAAGAACGGTTTGGTGGATTAAGCGGGATTTCCGGGTGACCGACAACCACTGTTTGTATTCGTCGACCCAAACCTCTTCGGAAGTGATCCCATTTTTTTGCTGGGAACCGAGCGTGATCGAAAGTGCGGACTATGGACGGTTTCACCTACAGGCCCAGTGGCAAGCTTTGCGTGGACTTTCCGCAAGTCTGCGAAAGCGGGGGTCTGGATTGGTGGAACGCGTTGGTGAGGTGGTGGAAGAATTGGAAGCTCTCTTTCGAGCCCATCCTTTTGCCTGCTTGCGATCCTATCAGGAAACGGGGAACGATCTTACCTTTCGGAGGGATCTTGCCGTTCGGGCATGGTGTACAAGACGGGGGGTGAAGTGGATAGAACCGGTTGGTTCGACTGTGGTTCGTGGCATGTCTGCCGAGCAAAAGAGAAAGGTTCTGTCCAAGGGACCCAGAGGAAGGATGGAAGTTCTTCCTGTACCGGATGATCTTTGCCCACCTAAGAAGGTATCTATTTTTACCGAACCAATGGAGTGGACTCGGCTCTGTTCCTTTTTCCCAAAAATGGGAAAAACTTCGGTCTCTTCGAGTTTGCAAGCCATCAACGAAAGATCGGCTTGGGATGTGCTCGGCAGTTTTTTGACAGAAAGAGGAGCCGGTTACTCGGGTGGAATCTCTTCGCCCAATTCCGCTTTTACTTCGGGGTCCCGCCTGTCTGCTCACCTTGCCTGGGGAACCATCAGTGCAGGGAGTGTGTTTCTTGCCCTGGACCAAAGGAGGGAAGAACTTTCCTCCGACCCTTCTCCCGGTCCTTGGAAAAGAAGTCTACGTGCCTTTGAGTCGAGGTTGCACTGGAGGGATCACTTTATTCAAAGGTTGGAAGGGTGCCCCACCATGGAGTTTTCGGCGATCAATCCAATCTTTAACCAGGTGAAGTATGAGGACGATTCGGAAATGCTCGCCTGTTGGTTGGCCGGGAAAACCGGTTTTCCATTGATTGATGCATGTATGCGTTGTTTGCAGGAGACTGGATTTCTGAACTTTAGAATGCGGGCGATGGTGGTTAGTTTTGCCTGTTTTGGTCTCCACCTGTCCTGGCGAACGATCCACGGACCACTCGCCCAAATCTTTCTGGACTACGAACCGGGAATTCATCTGTCCCAGTTACAAATGCAGGCGGGGATTACCGGAATCAACGCCATCCGCGTATACAGTCCAGCCAAGCAATTACTGGATCAGGATGCAGATTGTAGATTTGTCAAAAGATGGGTACCGGAATTAAGAAATTTCAAAACTGTCCAGATTGCACATGCAGAAGAAATCAAATTGGAAGGGTATCCAGAACCAGTGGTTAGTTTGAAAGAGCAGGCGAAAAAGATGAAGGATCAAATCTTTTCGATTCGCAAGAGTACAGAGGCTAAGGAATCCAACCGCCAGATGCTCAGAAAGCACGGTTCTGCCAAAAGTTCATCGAGAGGGAAGAAGAATCAGGGGGGAGCCAAAGGGCAGTTAGCCCTGTTTAAAGACTGAGTCCCTTGACTACGCGCAGATCGCACCGCAGGTCTTCCATGGAGAGCAATCCGCGTAACCACTTCCTGGGGACCCCGCATCCAATTCCAAGAGTTCCACCAACCACCACCGAGCGATAACAATTATCACCCCCGACTTTGGCATTTTGTAAAAGGCCGAGAGAGAAATCATCATGATACTTCCAGGCAAAATATAAGGAGGCCACAAAAGATTCGGGCAGGTAGCAGGCGGTGGATAGTTTTTTTCCCACCACCACCCGGTCGGGAAGGTCTGCCCAGTTCATGAACTGGGAAACCGAAACACCTGGTATGGGCAATTCTGCCAATACTTTTCGGATTGGTATGCCATCGGCAAGGTGGAGGAGGATTCGGGTGAAATCTGCCGCTGCCCGCAAAGCATGTTCGTGATCATGGGAGGATCGGACCAGAGAAATGGCATGCTCCATTAGGGTGGCGGGATCGGTGATATCAAGAGCTTCCAAGCCGGCGAGTAATCCAGGGATTAAACTGAGGGCACCAATGTGAAGATCTGCAGAGCCACAGGAGTGGAGTGCTTTACCCCGTGCGTAGTTGGTGAAAAAGTTACGATGGTATTCTTCTGCATAAGTATCGCGATGCCAACCTGGAGTGA
Source organism: Verrucomicrobiota bacterium (assembly GCA_027593365.1). Taxonomy (GTDB): domain Bacteria; phylum Verrucomicrobiota; class Verrucomicrobiia; order Opitutales; family Seribacteraceae; genus Chordibacter. The sequence continues at coordinate 5,759 of JAQCIX010000011.1, read as the reverse complement.
GCATGACTTGCACATAGCGACGCAACCAGCCATCTAGGCTGTATTCTCCGTTCAGGATAATCCAACGGTACAGTTCCACAGAAAGTTTTAAATTGAGAGTGTTTTCTCCTGCTTTCAGAAACTGGTGGTAATGGACCCCTCTTGTGCCCCAGTATTTTTTTTGCTCGTGCAGGATGTCTGCCTTGGAGTTGATGGGGTGATAGCTTGATCTCCACAAAATACTATCTGGGTGAGGATTTCTTGGTGCCAGGTAGTCATCGAAGTCGCCGTAGTCCCGGTCGAGAGCATTGCGGTCGTAGTACCAATGGACGGGCATCGAGATGGCGTCGCCGACGAGGGAACCAAGGAATGCATTTTGCAAGCTCACAGATATCAGGATAGGTACTTTAGGTTCATGGACAAATTAATGGAGTATGAAAAAATCGTGCCAAGTATGGGTATGTCTTTATTTTATGATGAAATTTATTCATCCGGTTTGGATCGGACAGCCCGTTTCCCGGTGGACCGATATCGGTTGATTGCAGAACAGATCGCAAAAGAGGCTGAAAATGAGCTGATTTCAATGAAGCAGCCCAGGATGGCTACCCGCTCGGAAATCTTATCTGCCCATGAACCTGATTATGTGGACCGTTTTCTTGCCCAAAACCTGCGGGAAGATGAAATCCGCCGGATCGGATTGCGTCCATGGAAACCCGAAATTGTTGAGCGCACTATGCGTTTGGTGGGTGGGGCGTTGGATGGACTTGATTTGTTGGCGAAGGGAGAAAAAATTGCGGGAAATATGGCTGGGGGAACCCACCATGCTTTTCGTTCGGAGGGATCAGGATATTGTATTTTTAATGACCTCGCTGTGTGTGCAAACCTCGCACTCGGAAGGGAGCAGGCCTCGCACATACTCATCCTGGATCTGGATGTGCATCAAGGAGATGGAACCGCGGAAATTTTTAAGGAGGAAAACCGCGTATTTACGGTTTCTCTCCATGGTCAGGATAATTTTCCATTTCGGAAGAAAAACAGCGATCTGGATCTGGGCTTTCCCAAAGGAACAGAAGATGCTGAATATCTCGATGGATTGAAAATTACCTTAGACCGTCTGGAAGACTTGCCTGTGGACCTACTTTTTTTTCAGGCAGGGGTGGATGGATTGAGGGAAGATGCCCTGGGTCTGTTGAACCTGAGCCGGGAGGGTCTGAGCCAACGAAACCAAATGGTATTTGATTGGAGAAGGGAGAGGGATGTGCCCATGCTTATTTTCATGGGAGGAGGCTATGCCAAACCCATAGAATCAACCGTGGATGCCTTCACCGATCTGTTTATCGGGGCGGCCCGGGAGTATCAGACCTGTCTTTCAGGCCCAGTCAGTTAACTTCCTCCTCCGTAGTATCTGCTTGGTTTGATTGGGGAAGGATGCTTCGCACCGCGGAGATTAAAAATAATCCGATATGCAAAAGGGTGGGCAGGGCTGCGGATACTCCCATGATCAAACCAAAGTAAATGTTTTTGGCATTTTCCCTCCCAGTGGGGTCTTGAATGGCCTGAATGGCCCGGTTGGTGTACTTGGTACCCCGGTCGGCCAACTGCTCGGGTGCAGATTCCCAAATGCTGATCATCCATCCGCCAAAAGTAAAAACGAATAAAACCCAAAAGGTGGCTAACACTGCGATCACCAGGTCCAGGGAAAGATGAAACACATATTCGGAAGTACGGGTGGAGGCCAAGGCCCGACGGATGATCCACAGGGTGATAAAGAAAGACAGGCTGTCAAAGAGTGCACCCAGAAGACCCACCGGGATTTGCAGTTTGATGTAGTGGGCTGCCTCGTGGGTCATCATGTAATGGGGGAAGGCTGTGAAAATAGCCCACCAATAACAGGCCACATTGAGCACGATGAAAAATCCAAAGAGAATGGGAAAAAATACTTTGAGCGATCCTCGTCTGCGTTCATAGATGTCGAGGACCTGATGCAGGGCGTCCCGCCAAAGTTGAATAACTCCTTCCACTCTCTTTTCTTATAGAGGAGTGGATGGGTGGATACAATCGAGATCTGCTTGATTGTATGAGCGAAACAGGAAATAAAGGTGGAAGTGTGATTTCTTTGTGTGACCCATCCATACCTCCACTTTCGGTATTTCTGAGAAGGATTTCCCTGTGTTTCTTATGGCTGCTTCCATTGGGGGGGGTTCTGGCTGAAGAAGGGGTGATGGAAGGTATACTTTCTTCCAAGGCAGATCATTGGATCGAGGTGGTGGATGACGGTGGGTTTTTACACCGGTTTATCCCGGTATGGACGGGTAAGGGTCCTGCCAATGGCGGAGGTTTTGATACCGAAACCCTCAAGCAAATGAAAGAGATCGTTGTGGGCAATCGGGTGGAGGTGAACTGGTTTCATGATGGGCATTTACGGGTTCTATCCGCCAGGGTTCTCATGCCCAAGTATCCCGAGGGTACTTTTGTGGGGTACCTCCTGCGCTCAAGCAAGAGATGGATTGATGTGCAAAATATAGATGAGGGAAAGCCCTGGCGCTTTTACCTGCCCTGGGTGGGTGGGTACCCGAGTGACGGGGGAGGGTACGACACCAAGATTTTGAAGGACTTACAAATTCGAAAAGCAACCGATCCGGTTCGCTTCAAATGGAAGTACAACCTGCGCCCAACCATCGTCTCAGTTTTTGATAAATTAGTGGATACGACCACACCGTTCTGGGTTGGAAAGAAAATGCCTGAAGTCAAAAGGATAAGGGTGGAGAAATTACCTGAGGAGGCCGAAGGTATGGAGCCGGCAGGTAATCAACCGGCCAACCCATTTGATCAGATCTCCCCGGCAAAGCCAGCCAATCCGTTTGATCAGGCAGCTGGAGCCGTAACCAAGGAATCCAAGACGAACCCATTTGATAGTCTGCCTCCGAAAAACAATCCATTCGATCAGCTTGGGGGCGCTAAAGAGCAAGGGAAAGAAGAGGTGAAAAACCCATTCGACGGGTTACCCATTCCACAGGGCAGTCCGTTTGATATGCTAAATCAGTAGAAGCTAAGCAATTCTCTTCGTCTTAGCGGAGGGTGGGCATCAGAATGGATGGGTCGTTTTGCGGGTCGTTGGGGTCTTGCCGGATGACTACGTTTAGACCCGTCGGGATCGACCATTCGGAAGCGGTCGATTCTCCTGCTTCCCAAAACCGGTGAATTCTTTTTCTTTTTTGGAGGATTCTCGATTCGAGATCGAGCGTGTCTTTTTTCGAGAATGTACTCCACAAAATATCGACCACCTCCCCACGATCATTGAGAGCGATAACTTCGATGGGAGAGTTGCTTTGCAGGGACCCAGGGGTTTGGTTGCCTTGGGATAAATCGTAGGTCAGGGCTAGCTCTTTGGCCTGTTTAACCGCCTGATCGCGGTATGATTCGTAATTTGCATCAAACCGATCGGGAAGGATTTTTCCACCCAAGTCCCGAATCGCCAGTTCCATGATCTCAGAGGACCAAACCGGAGCAATTTTACCACCCCTTTGATCGACGCAAAAAACTTTGGCGGGTAAGCGCTTGGGGTTTCGGTAAGCGGGGATTTCCGAAATGGCGATATAGCATTCATCGATGGCTTTGGATAATCCATGGGGAGTCGGTTCATGGACGGTTTCCATGGGTTGGTTATTGGGCAGGTAAACCATCAGTCCCTCCGTCCTCGGGTAGTAACAAACCTGGTTACCCACTAAACGACCCATCTCGTCAAATCTTCCTTCTTCTTCCAATAAATCCTGCTTGGATAAGCCCGACTGCCCGCGGGGGTGAAAATAAGTTCGATAAGGACCCACGGGGATGCCTTTAGAAAAAGTGGTCTCCAACCGAATATGACTGGTTACGGGAATCTCTCCGGGCTTGGCTCCCTTCTCGCGAATCTTTTCAAAATATCGAAAAACCTCTGCATTGGACAGGGAGTAATAAAGTGTAAGGTTTCCTTCCAATTCATCCTGAAAGTAATCTTTCTCGAAAAGGATTTCGCCCGCTTTGCCATACGAGGTAAAGGTGCCTTCACGTTTCCCTCTTTCATAGGATCCGGTTAATTTTTTAACCCCGTTCGGTTGCCAAAAGAAAAAGGCACCATGTCGTAAGCCGTCCACAATCCCGATCTCAAATTTTTTCTGCCCATTGGGGTAGGTCTCTGTAACCCGGGCAAATTTCCATTTTCCAATCGGATCATCTTCGCCGGCACGGTAAAGACGATTGATTCCGTTGGTATCCTTGCGGTATTCCAAATTGTCTGTTGATACTCTCTCCTCCTTCGAACAGGAAAGCGAAAGTAAAAATCCAACCGCGGATAGGAGAAAGGCAAACTTCTCGATGGGAAACTTACAAAAGGTCACAACGCTCTTAATTACATATCCTACAAAACAATGGGCAACGGCAAATTTAGTCAGACCGTTGTCTGACCTGTTGGGCAATATCCATAACATCCTTGGCCGGAACGGTGATCACGCCCGATGGTTTCCCTCCTTCTTTTCGGAAAGCAGTGATCCCAACCCACTGTCCAGATTGGTCAAAAACAGGTGTGCCTGGAGTGACATTTTCAATCACATAATAATCGCGGGGTTTATCGATAACCGCATTGACCCAGCCTCTTTGAAGAGTAGATTTTCGGTAAAGGTTACTGCCCAGTCTCCCCAGCGATACGACTTCATCGAGAACCTGAATCGAAGTGCCCGCATTTGGACGGAAGGTTACCTTTTTAAAATTCGTTTTTATAGAATCGGGTGAATCTTGGATGGGGCGAATGAAAGCAAGATCGAGGTCTTCATCTTTCAGTAAAAAATTGGCGGGTATTTCTGTGCCATCCGGCAACAAGATTAAAACTTCGGTGTAATTTACATTCACATCTCCGGGTGTTCTCATTCTCGAAAGGATCGTGTCGGAAGGATCGATCTCATTGAGCGAAAGAACCATTAATCCATCCTCGCCCAAAACCGTGCCAAGTGCTTCCAGTTTCCTTTCGGATGGGGGAAAACTTCTTCCCCCGGCACTGATTTCAATGCGTACAGTGGTAGAGACCCAGGTAACGGAATCTGCCTGCTCGGTGAGCAGGTTTCTCCACAGAGAATTTTTCTTGGTTTCCGAACTAGGTTCTCCAAAGGCTGAGAACGCCCAAAGGGCTACAGTGGCTGAGAGTAAAGATTGCAAGGGTATCACGATGGGTTCCATTCTGGTTCGATTTCAATAAAGAGGGTATGAATCCCTCTTTTCACAAAAAAGACAACCCGTTGTGGTTTGGCTTGGTGAATCTGATCCATTAATTCGCTCATTTGTTGGATCCCACGGACTTCAGTCCCGTTCACCTTCAAAAGTAAATCCCCCTGCCTTAAGCCAGCGAGAGAGGCCCATCCGGCAGATTCAACATTTTCAACCAGGATGGCATGTTCTTCGGGCTGAATTCTTAAAAAGACTCGGTCCCCAAAGGAGAGTTCCCGTACGGTGTATTCAAGTTCCTCATCTTCATATTCTGGGAGTTCATTTGCAGGAGTTGGGCGTTTGTCCAGAGTCGCGTTCAGTTCGATCCTTTGTCCATCCCTCCAAACCTCGAATCCAACCGTGGAATCGACCCGGTATTGTTTGATCATGTTTCCAAAGACTTCCACATCTTCGGGCCGATAGGCCTGAATGATTTGGCCATCGATCCGGAAAAGTAAGTCGCCCGTCTGCAAACCAGCTCTTTCAGCCGGGGTATCAGGGAAGACTTGAGATAGGCGCACACCTCTGGTTTGAGGAGGTAGGCC
>JAQCIX010000162.1 GCA_027593365.1 Verrucomicrobiota bacterium | reverse complement strand
TCTTCCGGGTCGTAGAAGAGCACTATCCAGTACGTCGGGCCGATTAGTTGCCGCAATGATGATAATCCCTTCATGCCCGTCAAAACCATCCATTTCAACGAGAAGGGAGTTGAGGGTTTGCTCGCGCTCATCATTTCCGCCTCCCAGTCCTGCACCGCGTTGACGGCCAACGGCATCAATTTCATCAATGAATATGAGGCATGGTGCATTTTTCCTGCCCTGCTCAAACATGTCGCGTACACGAGCTGCACCAACCCCGACAAACATTTCTACAAAATCCGATCCGCTAATGCTAAAGAAAGGAACATCAGCCTCACCTGCGACCGCCTTGGCCAAGAGTGTCTTACCAGTACCTGGAGGTCCAACCATTAGCACACCTTTAGGGATTTTACCACCGATCTTACGAAAACGCTTAGGGTCTTTTAAGAAATCGACAATCTCTGCTACCTCCTCTTTCGATTCTTCGCATCCAGCAACATCATTGAATACCACCTTTTCATTTTCACGGGTCAATAATTTCGCTTTGCTTTTACCAAAACTAAGGGCTCCCTTCCCTGCCATTCGTAACTGCCTGACAAATAGGAAGTAAAGTAATCCGATAATTAACAGAAAAGGTAGAAGACTGAACAGCAGGTCGGTCCAGATCGTACTGGATGGTTCTTCGCGTAACCGGGTACCAAGTAATTCACGAAGTGTACGATATTCAGATTCAGTGACCCTACCTTTAACAACGAAAGGAAGTGTCTTGTACTGGTTTTCATCTATTTCAAAAGCAGGGTTTTGGATCTTGCCTTGGATAACATACCATTCTTCCCCGCCCTTTGGATCACTTTGGATGATTGCTTTATCTACTCGATCCTGCTTAGCCGCTGTAATTAACTCGTCAATGGAAGCAATGGAGAGTTGGCCCGAAGTAATTTCTCCGGATTGTGCCATCACCAGTCCGATGATTGCAGCTAAAACCGCCAACCAAATTAGCAGAACTTTAGGGTGAAAACCTTTGGACTGGCTTTCTTTGTTATCATTATTGTTTTTATCCACGAAAACATTCTGTAGGCAGCTGTTGGTAAGTCAAATGGATTACCCAATCATTCAAGGCTGAAACCTTGGTGAAATCTGAAGGCGGGAATCCAGGAACCCAAAGAATTTCTCCATTATGATTAAGGAAAATTGGAGTATCGGATTTTTTTCTTTCAGACCATTTCTTATCGATCATTCGATCGGCTAGTTTTTTCTTTCCCGAAGACCCTAATGGTTGGAATAAGTCACCTTTGTCACGCGAACGCATGAAAATACCTTCTGATGCAATCTCCGGCGAGATATAGGCCTCGAGGTCAGGGTCCACTTCTTTGTTTAGGATCTTGTTACGCAGGGCAGATGAATATTTTAATAATCGGGCAGACGATGATGACTGCCCTTTTAAGTAAAGTTTCCCAAGAAGCGGGACTAAGCAATATGGGATATTGCTGTTTTTTTGAGGTTTTTCTAAAAAGAGCAAGTCCTTGAATTCCCGAACATAGGTATGGTTACTAATTTGAAGCTTTAAGCAGTCACCTTCCAGTATTTTATCAAGTAGAAGCTGAGCCTTTTCAGTGAGTGTCTTTTCTTCTTTGTTAAATAACTCCAACCATAACCTAAAAACTCTAATCTTGGTTGCGTTTGGGTATGGTTGCAGTTTAGCGAGATTGAGTGAATCGTCGGCTTCCAAGCATATTTCGAACACTTGTTTTGCATGGTATTGAAGAGCGATCGACTCTTCTCTTAGCTTTTGAACTGTTTTTTGAACTCCTAAAAGTAAGTCGCGGTCGCAAGCACCCTCCCATTCTGGGAGAACGGAGTGGCGTAAACGGTTTCGAAGGTAATCATGCCCCGTGTTACTGGCGTCCTCTCGCCATGGGATGTTGCATTTCCGCATGCCATCAAGAATCGACGCTTTGGTTACAGTAAGTAACGGCCGGAGAAAGCGGATTGTACCGACTTGGCTAACAGGACTTGGGGAAATTAGTCCGTCCACCGATACACCTCGCGAAATGCGCCAAAGAAGGGACTCAGTCAAATCATTGAGGTGATGTCCCTGAATAATGAATTTGAGTCCTTCTGTACGGGTGATTTTCTCAAAAAATCTCAACCTTTGATCTCGCAAGCTTCCCTCATCTAATTTTTGACTTCTTTGAGACCTTTCTGTGATAAATGCCAGGTTTAATTTAGAGGCGATGGATCGGACGAAAGATTCGTCTAAATCGGAAGCCTCCTTCCGGAGACGATGATTAAAATGAAGCACCCAAATCCTTTTTCTGAGTTTCGGATAAGCTGCGAATATTAAGAGTAAGGCAGATACGCTGTCTGCTCCCCCCGAACAGGCTACGCCTATTTTTTGGGTTTCATCCTGAGCTTGTTCAAGCTCAGATCTGACCTCTGCACACCATGATGTTGGTGGCAGAAAGGACAGTAGTTGCCCTGCCCACTCGACCAAGTCATGTGGTAGGTCGGAAGTGGATGACATAGAAATCGAATTATCCGCCAATCGTATCCTTCGGATACCATTTCCTGAGGCATTCTGGAACTTTTACGGAACCATCTTCCTTTAAATTATTTTCCAAAATCGCAGCCAGAACACGGGGGATGGCAAGTGCTGATCCATTAAGGGTGTGGACAGGTTTGGGCTTTCCGTCCTCTCCACGAAAACGGATATTGGCCCGCCTTGCCTGGAAATCGGTAAAATTGCTACAGCTAGATACCTCCAACCATCTTTTCTGTCCCGCTGCCCACACTTCTAGATCGTATTGCTTAGAGTGAGGAAATCCAATGTCACCAGAGCAGATCAAAAGCACACGGTATGGAAGCCCGAGTTCTTGAAGAAGCCCTTCTGCATCTGCACGCAGTTTTTCGAGTTCGTCGAAGCTTTCGTCCGGATGAGTCCATTTTACAAGTTCCACTTTATCGAACTGGTGCAGGCGGTTCAGTCCGCGTACATCCTTGCCCCAACTACCCGCTTCCCTTCGGAAGCAGGGGGTGTAGGCACATCTCTTTACTGGCAATTGCTCAGCCGAAAGAATTTCATCCCTGTAAAAATTAGTAACCGGCACTTCCGCTGTAGGTATCAAGTAAACCTCCTCGTTTTGATCCAGGTACATTTGACCTTCCTTATCGGGCAATTGGCCGGTAGCGGTAGCACTTTCAGCATTCACAACAATTGGGGAATGCACCTCTTCATATCCATTCTTGCCTGCTTCCTCTAAAAAGAAATTGATCAGTGCACGGACGAGTTGGGACATTTCACCCACATAAAAAGGGAAGCCTGCTCCAGTAACTTTGACTCCTCTGGGAAAATCAATCATTTGATCAAACCAAGGAATATCATAGTGCGGAACAGCGTTGGGGGAATCCCCATCCAAACTGCCCCAGGTCGAGATCGCTTGGTTGTCCTGCTCCCCCTTGCCATCAGGTACGGATTCGTGGGGAATGTTTGGGACGGTCATAAATGCCTCCTGGAACGCATCGTCGGCCTGCTTGGAAATGGCCTCCAGTTCCTTGACATTGGCAGCCAGTTCTTTCATCTCTGCTACCTTGGCGAGAAACTCGGGTGAGCCCTTGGGTAACTGCGACATTTCGTTATTAACCGCCTTCTGCCCTGCCCTCGCCTGCTCCGCGGTCGAAATCGCTTCCCTGCGCTTTCGGTCTAATTCAACAAGGGCATCGAGGTCGCACTGGAATTTTTTGCGTGATATCGCGGAGCGTAAGCCTTCTAGGTCATTTCTGAGATGTAAAATTTCGATCATGGTAAGAGATTCACTTAAAGCACTTTCTTTATTGGCTGAAAAGGACAATTCGGGCTAAATAAGGTAATGGTGGCAAAGAATTTGAAGATTCATGGATTTAGATCAATATTGCGGAAGCGGTGTTTTTATTCCCTCGTAATCTTTTGCTGATATGGGAGGCACTGCAGTTTTGCGCTTGTCCGCACTTGGTGATGTAACCTTGGTCGTCCCGCTGATTCATGAGTTGATCAAAAAAGATCCATGCTCGGAAGTTGTCTGGGTAACGACTTTACCGACTAGTGAACTCTTAGGGCCACTCACGGGTTGTCGCTATTTGATTATTGAAAAGGTTCAAGGCATTGGATCGCTTTGGAGAAATTG
>JAQCIX010000161.1 GCA_027593365.1 Verrucomicrobiota bacterium | reverse complement strand
TCTTGCGCTTGCTCATGACGGTGTAGTTTAAATTGAGGCGGGCAAATTCGATTTGCTGAGGATGATGAATATCGAGGTTTTCGCAGAACCAGTCATACAGAGGGCGGTGGTGCTCAAATTCGAGGGTACAGATGGAATGGGTAATGCCCTCCAGGGAGTCGGACTGCCCATGGGCGAAATCATAAGATGGATATATTTTCCATTTATCGCCCGTTTTGGGGTGGGGTTGGTGGAGAATCCGATAAATCACTGGATCGCGCAAATTGAGGTTGGGCGAACACATGTCGATTTTTGCCCGCAGGGTCTTTGCCCCATCCTCAAATTCTCCAAGACGCATTTTTTCAAATAATTCGAGGTTTTCCTCGATGGTACGGTCACGGAAAGGGCTGTTCTTGCCCGGTTCAGTGAGGGTGCCCCGGTGCTGTCGCATCTCCTCGAAGGTGAGGTCGCATACAAAAGCCTTGCCTGCCTCAATCAACTGGAGGGCCCAGGTGTGCAACTGGTCAAAATAATCTGAAGCGTGAAAGAGCCGGTCCTCCCAGTCAAAGCCCAGCCAGCGGACATCAGACATAATCGCCTCCGCATATTCGGTTTTTTCTGCCACGGGGTTGGTGTCGTCGAGCCGAAGGTTACAAAAGCCTTTAAATTCCTTGGCGATACCGAAATTCAAGCAGATACTCTTAGCATGGCCCAAGTGTAGGTACCCATTCGGTTCGGGAGGGAAGCGGGTATGAACTCGGCCATCGTTTTTGCCGGACTGTTGGTCGGATTGCACCCGGGTACGAATGAAGTCAAGGGGATGTTCTTTTTCGGTTTCGCTCATGAGAAGAAATTAACAATAATGGGGATTAATCAATACGGTTTCCGTAAGAGCTGGCGTATTCTTTTTCCAGTTTCTTGACACCTTTTTTACTCAAACCCTGTCCATGGTCGGTTAATTTTTCAAGAGCGTGTCGGAATCGCATGCGGGTGATGTCTGGGCCGAGAATGGAAATGCCATCGAATAGGGGCAGGGAAACTGTACTTCCACTGATGGCGACGAAGAATAGGGGGAGTAATTGCTTGAGTTTCATCTCCTCGATGTCCGCAATTTTTTGAAAGAGGGAGGAGATGGCATCGCGGTCCCACTTGGATAGCTTCTCCAATTCCCACTCAGCGATTTTCAGCAGGCGGGCGGGTTGTTCGGGTTCAAATTTACCGGTGAGTTCTTCAATCGCATAATCTGGTTGTTCGTTGAAGATAAATTGGGCGAGCGGAAAAAAGTCCGAAAAGGTTTCTAATCTTTGCAAGGCAAGGGGCATGATTTTACCAAGTACATCAGGGTTTGCTTTCCATTGAAGCAATCGGTCGACTACCTGAGCAGGTTCCAATTTCTCACGAAGATATCGACCATTGAGCCATTTTAACTTGGCGAGGTCAAAAATGGGCCCGCCTAGGCTGATCCGTTTGAGGTCGAAGGTATCGACCAGTTCGTCCAAGGAGAAAATTTCCCTCTGATCGGGCAGGGTGTAGCCCATCATACCGAGGTAATTTAAGAGGGCTTCGGGCAAGAAACCAGCATCACGGAAATAAAAGATACCGGTTGGATTCTTGCGTTTGGATAGCTTCGATTTATCTGGGTTTCGGAGCAGGGGGAGGTGAGTAAATACGGGTGCGTCCCACCCAAGTTGTTGGTAAAGCAAAATGTGTTTGGGTCCGCTGCTGATCCACTCCTCGCCCCGAATCACATGGGTAATCCCCATGTAGTGATCATCGACCACATTGGCGAGGTGGTAGGTGGGGAACCCATCGGATTTACGAATCACCTGATGATCGATTTGCGACCATTCAATACTTACCTCGCCCCGTAGTTCGTCATGGAATTGACAGGTTCCGGAATCAGGGATTTTCATACGAACCACATGCGGTTCGGACTGGGCGCGCTTTACGGATTCTTCGGCGGAGAGACTCAGGCAGTGTCCATCATATCTTGGGGTTTGCTTATCCGCCATTTGTTGAGCCCTTAATTCGTTGAGTCGTTCGGTTGAGCAGAAGCAGCGGTAGGCATCACCCTGCTCCAAAAGGCGGTTGATTTCCTTTTCGTAAATATCGAGGCGTTCGCTTTGCCGGTAGGGTCCGTGATCTCCGCCACAGTCGGGACCTTCATCCCATTGAATACCTGCCCACTTGAGAGCATCAAAAATAGCTTGTTCAGATTCCGTGGAAGAGCGCTGTTGGTCGGTGTCCTCGATGCGTAAAATGAACTGCCCGCCATGCTTTCGGGCATAGGCGAGATTAAAGAGTGCCATGTAGGCAGTTCCTAAGTGAGGTGCCCCTGTAGGAGAAGGAGCAATTCGGGTACGTACGGGAGCGGTCATTAATCAAGGAAATAGAAAAGAAGAATCATACAAATGTTCTCTTTAAGGACGAACAAAATCAGTCGTTCCTTGCCTTACGATGCGATCAAGCATACGACAAATTTAATGAAGACTTTAATCGTGGGGGCAAATGGAAAGGTGGGAACCATTCTGTGTGGGAAAATGTGGGCGGCTCATGGATTTTCTCCAGTTGCATTGATTCGAGATCCTCGACAACAAACCAAATTCACTGCCCTGGGCGTGCCTTCGGTGGTGGGAGACTTGGAAGTGGGCATTAAAGAATTTTTGCCCGGAATGGATGTGGTCGTTTTTAGTGCTGGATCCGGTGGGCATACAGGACCGGAGAAAACTCTCGATGTAGACCAAAATGCAGCTGTGCGACTGATACAAGATTGTAAGAAGAGTGGGGTGAGGAAATTTGTAATGGTCAGTGCCATCGGAGCAGACCCTGCTAGCGAGTCTCCTCGGATTCAGCATTATTTACGAGCAAAGGGGGTAGCAGATGGAGCCCTGAGGGCTTCGGGGCTTGATTATGTGATTGTGGCACCGGGAACTTTGTTGGATGAAAGAGGAACAGGGAGGATAGAGGCGTCTGAAAAGCTTGGACATCATGGGTATCTCCCGCGTGAGGATTTGGCAGATTGTATCATCGAGGCTTTGCGTAACTACAATTGCGTGGGCAAGACCATTGAACTTATTTCCGGGGGTAAAAAAATTAAGGATGCAATTGCGGGTGCAGTGGGTGGTGCAGCCCTTCCTCCAGTATTGTGAGTAACATTTACCCTTTCCTTCTTGAGGAATCGAAAAAAGGTGGCATAAAGGAGTTTCAATTCCTTCCTGTCACTGAATTGAATATTAAAACGCAGATTTTTTTACAACGCCGGCTCCCCGAGGAGCCTTTTTTTTGATTTTTTTCCTGCACCATGCCTAGAAGAACTGATCTCGAACACATCCTCATTATTGGCTCTGGCCCAATTATCATTGGTCAAGCCTGCGAATTTGATTACAGCGGGGCTCAAGCCTGCAAAGCCCTACGCGAAGAAGGCTACCGGGTTTCGCTCGTCAACAGTAACCCGGCCACCATCATGACTGACCCCGAGTTTGCGGATGCGACTTATGTCGAACCCCTCACCGTGGAAAGTGTGACCAAGATCATTGAAAAGGAAAAGCCCGATGCCCTCCTTCCGACCCTCGGCGGGCAAACCGGTCTCAATCTCTCGCTCGATCTTTTCCACGCCGGGGTGCTCGAGGCCCATGGAGTGGAAATGATTGGAGCCAAGCCCGAGGCGATCAAGAAGGGAGAGGACCGCGAACTTTTTAAGCAGGCTATGCTCAAGATTGGACTCGATGTTGCCCGCTCTTTTTCAATCACTTCCTTAGATGAGGCTCGATCCAATCTCGATGAACTTGGTGATTTTCCGATCATCCTTCGCCCCGCATTTACCCTCGGTGGAACTGGTGGAGGCATTGCCTACAATCGGGAGGAATTCGACGAGATGGTCAAAAAGGGATTGGATGCTTCTCCAGTCAGGCAGGTGCTTATGGAGGAGTGTCTCCTGGGGTGGAAGGAATATGAGATGGAGGTGATGCGCGACTATAAAGACCAGTGCGTAGTCATATGCTCCATCGAAAACTTTGATCCAATGGGGGTTCACACCGGAGACTCCATCACCATCGCTCCGGCAATGACTCTTTCCGACAAGGAATACCAACTGATGCGCGACGCTTCCTTTGCCTGCATCCGTGAGATTGGGGTGGAAACCGGCGGGAGCAACATCCAGTTCTCCA
>JAQCIX010000160.1 GCA_027593365.1 Verrucomicrobiota bacterium | reverse complement strand
GGTCGCCAAGCCTGGCCTCACCTGGTCGCCCGTTCATGCGCCCGATCACCCGGATCACCACCACATGCGGATTGATTATGTGTACTTCAGAGGCGTGGGTGTCCAAGTGACTGAGGCAAAGGTCGTCGGAGAAAGCAAAGAGAACGCGGACATTGTGGTTTCTCCCTATCCATCGGATCACAGAGCCGTAGTTGCGATGTTCACGCTCGCCAAAAAATCAGAGCGATAAGAATGAAAGATACGAAGGCTTCCTGTCCGACCACCCTTGCATCTATGCCGAGTTCCTCGGCGAGCTGTATCTCCATCTTTAATGTTAGCGAAAATCGGAAGCATCGAGGCTGGGAAGGAAGCATGACAATGCCTCGGCATTTATCCCTGCACAAAGATTATCTAGCCGAACACACCTCCAAAAAAGGATTCCGTAATTTTTTCAGCCCACTGCAGATCAAGCCACCTGCTGGTTTGGAGTCCTTGCGCTTCAATCCTGCCAAGATCGGTGCGATGAACATGGTGGCCAACCGCGAGATAGTGATTCCGGAAGTCAAGGGGAAGGCCATGGAAATAGAAGCGGTGATTGATCCCCGTAGGGCCCGGGAAGTGGAGCTTCGCGTACTGCGCTCGCCCGACGGGAGTGAGCAAAGCAGGATTCGATTTTTTATGCAGGGTTGGCAGCGCAACAAAAATGCCCGGGCTCTGAGCATCGATGTTTCCGAAGCCTCCCTCTCACCTGATGTACTGGCCCGCCCGCCCGAGACTGGACTCGTCTACCTGGAGGATAACGAGCCCCTGCGGTTGCGGGTGTTGATTGACCGGAGTATCATCGAAGTGTTTGCCAACGAGCGCCAATGCCTGACCATTCGTGCCTATCCCACCCGTGAGGATAGCACGGGAATTTCATTGATCGCACGCGGGAGCGAAGCGAAGCTGGTTTCTCTTTCTGCCTGGCAAATGAGAAGTATCTGGCCGGAGCTCAAATTCCGGGAAGGTAAGTGAATAGAGACAAAGTCATGATTTCTGCACGACAACATAACTTGGATGCAGCTAGCTGCTCCCCTTGCTGGATCAGGATGCGCCTGTTGACTGCCTGGCCACAAGTTTTCCCTGTACCCGGACGACCCGTGCTGCCATCTCCGGGTTTTTGATTCTCGAAACCATGGTTTCCACCGCAGCGGTACCAATATCGAGGCAGGGTTGCCGGTAGGTAGTAAGCGGGGTTTTGATCAGGCTTGCATATTTAACATCATCAAAGGCGGCGATTTTCATCTCTTTGGGGATGTGCACACCCGACTTATCCAGCTCAACCAACAAGGGGGCAGCAAGGGCATCATTACAGCAGATCAATCCATCGAACCGTCTTAAGTCCGTATTCCTGACGAATTCCTCTTCGTCTCCCTCAATCAAGATTTCCTCCATTTTGTCATGCTTAAGGCCAGCCTGAAGAATTGCTTCCCGGGCACCGATCAGCCTCATGTGCACCGTGCTGGCCACATGGCGCCTGGTCACAAAACCAATCTTCCTGCATCCCTGTTCAACCAAATGGGATGCGATCACAAACCCCGCCTCGATGTTGTTGGTCCCGATACGATCGTAACCGCTCATCCTCGGGGGTTGGGTGATATCACTGTCCAGTAAAACCACGGGAATCCCTGCTTTGGTAAACATCGATACAATGAGCCGGTTCTGTTCGGCCGCCTCAGGGATCAGTTCCAGCGGGGTGAAAAATACCCCATCGATCTTTTTGGCGATATACTTATGGGCCAGTTGAATAGCCCGGTTAACCCCGCGATTTTCGATCGTTCCACCGCCTCCCCACAGGAGGGTGAAATTATGAGATTCCGCCAGGTTGGCGATTTGGCCACAGATTGGTTCAAAAATCTCCGTCTCCCCCAATGCCGGGATCAGCAGCCCCAGGGTCAATTCCTTACCCTTTAAAATCGGTGCTTTGTGCTTGATCACAAAAGTGCCGTATCCAGCTTTGCGCCCGATCACCCCTTCTTTCTCCAGCCTGTTCATCACCCGGGCAACTGTGGGGCGGCTTACCTGAAACCTCTCTGCGTAGTGCAAGTCCGTGGGTAGCAATTCTCCGTCCGGGTAGTTGCTCACCGCAATCTCATCCTTCAGGGTGCGGTAAATATCCACATTCTTATTCTTCATCTTTTCCTATTTGATCTGTTTGCTTTCGTAATCTTGTGAGGATGAGATATTTTAAATGTAAATAAAATGCAAACAATAAGTTAATAAAAAGTTACATTGTATTTGACATTAGTTTTCTAGAATTTTGACTTACATCCTTATGCAAAAGAAAAGAAAGGAAGCCGTGGCTCTCGATGTCCTCGAAGCAGGCAAACAAAGGAGGTCCTATTAAAACCTTATCCATAGGTGAAATCCTGTGGGATATCTTCCCCGATAAAAAGGTCTGGGGTGGGGCTCCCGCTAATTTTATTTTTCACACCGCTCAGATGGGGGCACAGGCGACTGCGTATTCAGCTGTGGGTGATGATGATCTTGGCAGAGAGATCACCCAGGCGGTTCAGGATTGTGGCATTCATTTGAAGGCCCCCATTTTGAAGTATCCCACCGGGGTGGTGGATATTACCCTCAATGATGACGGGAGCGCCAATTACGCATTCAATTCAAATTGTGCCTGGGATTACATCCCCCAAAGCGCAGAACTTTTGGAACTAAGCTCTGAGGCAGACCTGATTGCGTTTGGCAGTTTGGCCCAACGCTCTGAAGTAAGCCGCAAGACGATCCATCATGCTTTAAGTCAGCGCAAATCAGGCAGCAAGGTTCTCTTTGATATCAACCTGAGGCAAAATTTTTACAGTGCCGAGGTGATTCACCAGTCCTTGAATGCATGCGATTTTCTTAAGCTCAATGAGGAGGAGTTGCCCATCATTTGTGATTTACTGAAGGTGGGTAAGGAGGAGATACTGAGTACCTTTAATATACAGCTGATGATCCTTACCTTGGGAAGTAGAGGGAGTTCCATCATTACCGATAAGGAGACCAGTTCCATGCCGGCATCGCCCTGTAAACTTGTGGATACCGTAGGTGCGGGAGACTCGTTTACGGCCTGCTTCATGATTCATTACCTCAATGGCATGCCTATTGAGCAGGCTCAAAAACAGGCTTCCGAGGTGGCCGCTTATGTTTGTAGCCATAGTGGTGCCACCGTTGAGCTACCGGAAGAACTAAGAGCTACCGCGTGCTCTTAATTTTCATTTTTCCATGGCTTACCCCGAGTGCTTTATTTCGATCAAAACATAAAAGAATCAACCAGAATACGATCAACCAATAGGAGAGATAAATGAATAAACTACTAAATATTTTACTACTTGTAGCCTGCCTGGGCTTTTTTACGAGTTGTGGGGAAAAGGGAGCTTCTGAAAAAAGTGAGGCGACTAATAACAATACCAAGCAACTTGGGATCACGGTAATGACTTTAGCCAACCCCTTCTTTGTGGAATTGGCGGACGCGGCCAAAGCGGAGGCCGAAAAGCATGGATACAATGTTGTTGTTCTTTCGGGTGACGATGCCGAGAAGCAGGCCAAGCAAATGAAAGACTTTATTTCACAAAATGTGGATGCGATCATTGTGGCCCCCAAAAACACCCTGGCGATAGGGGAGCCCATCAAAGCGGCCAACGCGGCAGGCATACCAGTTTTCACCGCAGATACCGGATGTTCAGACCCCGGTGCTAAAGTGGTTTCCAATGTAATGACCGATAATTATGGTGGTGGTAAGCTCGCCGCAGAAGCGATGATCAAAGGCCTGCCCAATGGAGGCAAGGTGCTCATTCTGGACTTCAAAAAAGCCCAGTCCTGCCTGTTGCGCGTCGATGGCTTTAAGGAAGTGGTTGCCGCTCATAACCAGGCTCATCCCAATAAGAAAATTGATATTGTAGCCGAGCTCGATGGCTCCGGTTCGGAAGAGCCCAGCAAGAAGGCCACCGAGGACCAACTCAATGCCACACCTGACCTTAAGGGTATTTTTGCGATCAACGATCCTTCCGCACTCGGCGCGGTGGTTGCGCTCAAAAAAGCGAACAAACTCCAGGATGTGAAAGTGGTCGGGTTTGATGGCCAGCGCATCGGAAAGGAAGCGATCTTACGGGGCGAAATTTATGCGGACCCGATTCAGTTTCCCCAAG